>NZ_JADBRD010000021.1:0-88012 GCF_014930495.1 Enterobacter cloacae complex sp. S3
CATAATAATGTTCTTTCATTCTCATATATTAAACCTCACATTTTTTATAAATTCATTATTCCTCTTAGTATAGGATATAAAGGGAAAGAATTTCACAAATGATTTAAAGTAATGTACTTCACGATAACACATCCATGTGCTTGTTTTTAATTCAGATACGATCAATCACGTGTTTCATTTGCAGAAGTGGTTGTTTACTCCTGTATGTTCTATCCGTCATTGTTCGATGAGCATGTCCAAGTATCGAGAATCTTATATGGTCAGGTACTTCTTGAAGATCTCTCAATCGGTCTGACAAGCCATATCTATAGTCATGTGCTGTATGTTTCATGCCTGCTTTTTTGAAAGCCTTGCTTACGGCATTACTTGCAGATGAATTATTAACCCAATGATATATTGGTTTCTCTTCCCATATACCAGCCTTTAGAAGACTATCACTTAAAGGTATATCGCGAATTGACTCGTTATTCTTAACGGTTTTAGTACCATCATCATTAATGCTGATACATTTAATGAGTATTCCTTGGTCTTCTTTCTCAATATAATCATTTGAAGAGATTTGGATCGCCTCACCGATACGTACTCCTGTGTAAAAAAGTAGGTTTAGTAACCACCATAAGGATCTGGTATTGGCAACATGCTCAGAAGAAATTAATTTTTGATGCTCCCTTAATGAAACACCCGTTTTAATACTCATATTTTCAACATGCTTATAGTTCATCCCCAAAAAAGGATTCTTCACGATGTAATCACGTTGCTTCATAGCGAAATTGAACATTGCAGAAACCTTAATAATGGCATCTTGTCTGGATCGAGGTGACTTACCCGACTTATCAAGAAACTTTTTATAAGTACTCACCGTCTTTTTCGTAACTGAATCGACTGGGATATCCCCACACCATTCCAGGAAACCATTTACCGTTCTCTCATTAAGCACTTTGGTACTCTTCGCCCAATCAGAACTCATCTCTTCAAGCCACTCATTAAGTACTGATGACAATAGAGGGGAAATGCTCTTTTCTTGTATTACTGGATGCAGCGAGACATGACATACAGAGACGGCGGATAAAAATTCATCCTCTATTTGCTTATCTCTGGCCTTTAGAAGCGTTTCACGAATCAATAGTGGATTTGTATTCCCCATTAGCTGAGAGAGCCTTATAAAGGCTTCAGTGAGCTTTACGGCACGATACTGAGCCACATTTCTGTCCTGGGTGCGTAGGCTAACCCGAAGAAGTTTCCCAGCTAATCGACGCTGCCACATGAAAGAGCGTTCAGAGGAAGCTGTCCTGTCTAAAAAACGCACATTTTGCTGTATAAAGATTGGATAAAGATCTGGTAAAGATTGCATGAAAACCCTCTTCAAATGAGAATGGTTCCCATCAATTCCCAAACACAACACTTAGCGGTACTTAAGCGTCAAATTGTGACCTCTGGCAGATTTACATCTCTTTACGCTATACTACCCGCTGAAATAATCGGCTCAACGCTACGAGCTGATTTTCAATGTGTTTTCACACAAATGGTATCAACTCCCCTTCTGAGGATCTGGCGAGAAGCCGGATAAACTATGTTAAACAGTATTTTAGTAATACTTTGTCTGATTGCCGTCAGCGCGTTTTTCTCGATATCTGAGATCTCGCTGGCCGCGTCCCGTAAAATCAAACTGAAGCTGCTTGCCGATGAAGGCAACATCAATGCCACCCGCATCCTGAAAATGCAGGAAAATCCCGGGATGTTCTTCACCGTGGTGCAAATTGGCCTCAACGCGGTCGCCATTCTCGGCGGTATCGTGGGTGATGCTGCGTTTTCTCCAGCGTTTTATAGTCTGTTTGTTAAGTACATGTCCGTTGAACTGGCCGAACAGCTGAGCTTTATCCTCTCCTTCTCGCTGGTAACCGGCCTGTTCATCCTCTTTGCAGACCTGACCCCGAAACGCATCGGTATGATTGCGCCAGAAGCTGTGGCTTTGCGTATCATCAACCCGATGCGCTTCTGTCTGTACGTGTTTCGTCCGCTGGTGTGGTTCTTCAACGGTCTGGCGAACGTCATTTTCCGCATCTTTAAGCTGCCAATGGTGCGTAAAGACGACATCACCTCTGACGACATTTATGCGGTGGTGGAAGCCGGCGCGCTGGCCGGGGTGCTGCGCAAGCAGGAGCACGAGCTGATTGAGAACGTATTCGAACTGGAATCCCGTACCGTGCCGTCTTCCATGACGGGCCGTGAAAACATTATCTGGTTCGATTTACATGAAGATGAGCAGAGCCTGAAGAACAAAGTGGCGCAGCATCCGCACTCTAAGTTCCTGGTCTGTAATGAAGATATCGACCACATCATCGGTTACGTCGACTCCAAAGACCTGCTGAACCGCGTGCTGGCAAACCAGAGCCTGGCGCTTAACAGCGGCGTGCAGATCCGCAATACCCTGATTGTGCCGGACACCCTGACGCTCTCAGAAGCGCTGGAAAGTTTCAAAACCGCCGGGGAAGACTTCGCGGTTATCATGAACGAATACGCGCTGGTGGTGGGTATTATCACCCTGAACGACGTGATGACCACGCTGATGGGCGACCTGGTTGGCCAGGGGCTGGAAGAGCAGATTGTTCAGCGTGACGATAATTCGTGGCTGATTGATGGCGGCACACCGATTGAAGACGTGATGCGCGTGCTGGATATCGACGAGTTCCCGCAGTCCGGCAACTACGAGACCATCGGCGGCTTTATGATGTTTATGCTGCGTAAGATCCCGAAACGTACCGACTCGGTGAAGTTCTCCGGCTACAAGTTTGAAGTGGTGGATATTGATAACTACCGCATCGACCAGCTGCTGGTGACGCGCATCGATAACAAACCGACCGTACTGGTACCGAAGCTGCCGGACGCGGAAGAGAAGGTGTCGGCGTAAAGTACCAGCCTCTACAAACATCAACGGCTCCCATTGGGAGCCGTTTTTTTAACTACTGCATAGCACGTTGGTTAAGCCATCTCAGTCTGCAGACGCATAACCTGACGGTTGACTTCGGACATCACAGACAGGTGCTGTTTGTCCTTCACTTTTGGGACAAGGATCTTGCCCTTATCAAACTCAAAAGCGCCAACATCCTTGATGTACAACCGTCCACGGAACAGGATCTTCACGTACTTCGCCACCTGAAGCGGGTTGTAGCGTTGGAAAATTTTCATTCTTGTATCTCCTGCGAATCATACGCTCTTGCGGTGCCACAATCGGCCCGACTGTCCTGAGCGCAAATTTTAATGCCCAATGACTATAGACCAGAACTACGGTGTTACCCAGTGTGCATAAGTTTATTTACCGTTTGATTACAATTATTCAGAATAATCTTTGCAAAGCGTGACCGGGCGCAGTATAAGCCGTCGTTTTTTCATGGATATGTGCGTTCGCCCGCAAACTGGCATCGGGATTGCGGGAAAACCCCATTGATCGCACTTATGATTAAAAGCGCAAGACCAAGTGGTCGGATCACCTGCAAACAATAAGGAAACGCCATGACCCTACGTAATATCCTTGCAGCAGCCTGCCTGCTGCTGCCGCTGTGGGCTTCCGCTCACAACATTGAAAAAGGACAACGTGTACCGCCAGTCGGCATTGCTGACCGGGGAGAATTGATTCTCGACAATGATAAGTTTAGCTACAAACCCTGGAATAGCGCGCAGCTCGCGGGCAAAGTGAGAGTTGTACAACATATTGCCGGTCGTACATCCGCAAAAGAGAAAAATGCTACCCTGGTGGAAGCGATCAAGGCCGCAAAATTCCCTCACGACCGCTACCAGACGACCACGATTGTTAACACCGACGACGCCATTCCGGGCTCCGGGATGTTTGTGCGCTCAAGCCTTGAGAGCAATAAAAAGCTCTACCCGTGGTCGCAGTTTATCGTCGACAGCAACGGCGTAACCCGTAAGGCCTGGCAGCTGGAAGAAGAGAGCTCCGCGATTATCGTGCTGGATAAAGAGGGCCGCGTACAGTGGGCGAAAGACGGCGCGTTAACCCAGGAAGAGGTGCAGCAGGTTGTCGACCTGCTGCATAAGCTGCTGGCTCAGTAAATAGAGACGCGGAAGCCGGGGTTGAGGAAGGATTCGCGCGGGGTATAGTCCAGCGGCTTGCCCTGCCAGTCATGAACATGCGCCCCGGCGGCCGCGGCAACGGCATGACCTGCCGCGGTATCCCAGACGTTGGTTGGCCCAAAGCGAGGGTAGAGCTGCGCATGGCCTTCCGCCACCAGGCAGAATTTCAGCGATGAGCCAATCGAGGTGGTCTGGTGTTCACCCAGCTGCTGCAGGTACTCCTGCAGCTCGCTGTCGCTGTGCGAGCGGCTAATCACCACCAGCGGTGGACGCGCATCGCGCACCTGGATCTGCTTGCGCACGCCGCACTCTTCCTTCCACGCCTTCCCTTCTGCAGCGCTGTACATCACCTTCATTACCGGCGCGTAGACCACGCCCAGCACCGCTTTGCCCTTCTCAATCAGGGCGATATTGACGGTGAATTCACCGTTGCGCTTGATGAACTCTTTTGTCCCGTCCAGCGGATCGACCAGCCAGTAACGCTGCCAGTGCTGGCGCTCGTCCCAGCTTTGCGGCGCTTCTTCTGACAGAACGGGGATGTCCGGCGTTAAGGCCTGTAATCCTTTCAGGATCACCTTATGCGCCGCGATATCCGCCGCCGTGACCGGAGAGTCGTCGGCCTTGCTGACCACCTCCATAGGTTTACTGCCGTCATACACCTGCATGATGGCATCTCCCGCATCCCGTGCGAGCTGACAAATTTTATCTAGCATTTTCCACCTCTTTGTTAACGCAGTGAGGTTAACTCTTTGTTTTAGTTATATCGTAATGTGAACAATTCCGCTATCTGTGAAGCAATTCCGGTTTCAGGTGACTTTTTTCTGTCAGGATTCACATTTCTGTAAGCAACAAGCTATAGATACATACTCTTTTGTGCTCTGCATCGAAAAAAGGACTCCTCTGATGATTAAGTTTAGTGCAACGCTTCTGGCGACGCTGATTGCAGCAAGCGTACAGGCGGCGACGGTAGATCTGCGTATTCTGGAAACGACCGATCTGCACAGCAACATGATGGACTTCGATTACTACAAAGATACCCCGACGGAAAAATTCGGACTGGTACGCACGGCAAGTTTGATCGATGCGGCGCGTGGCGAAGTGAAAAACAGCGTGCTGGTCGACAATGGCGATCTCATTCAGGGCAGTCCGCTCGGGGATTACATGGCGACCAGGGGACTGAAAAAAGGCGAGGTTCATCCGGTGTATAAGGCGATGAACACCCTGGACTATACCGTCGGCAACCTCGGCAACCACGAATTTAACTACGGTCTGAAATACCTGCATGACGCGCTGGCCGGTGCGAAATTCCCGTACGTTAACGCCAATATCATCGACGTTAAGACCCAAAAGCCGCTCTTTACCCCTTATCTGATTAAAGAGACAAACGTCGTCGACAAGGACGGCAAAAAACAGACGCTGAAAATCGGCTATATCGGCTTTGTGCCGCCGCAGATCATGACGTGGGATAAAGCCAACCTCGACGGCAAAGTGACCGTTAACGACATCACCGAAACCGCGCGGAAATACGTGCCGGAAATGCGCGAAAAAGGCGCCGATCTGGTGGTCGTTGTCGCCCACTCGGGCCTCTCCGCCGATCCGTATCAGGCCATGGCAGAAAACTCCGTTTACTATCTGAGTGAAGTCCCGGGCGTCGACGCGATCCTGTTCGGCCACGCCCACGCGGTCTTCCCGGGCAAAGATTTCGCCAGCATAAAAGGAGCGGACATTGAGAAAGGGACGCTCAACGGCGTGCCGTCGGTGATGCCGGGCATGTGGGGCGACCATCTTGGCGTGGTGGATCTGGTGCTGAATAACGACGGCGGCAGCTGGAAGGTGACGCAGTCAAAAGCCGAAGCGCGCCCGATTTACGACGCTGCGGCTAAAAAATCTCTGGCGGCGGAAGATAAAAAACTGGTCGACGTGCTGAAGCACGATCACGACGCCACGCGCGAATTCGTCAGCAAGCCGATCGGCAAATCCGCCGATAACATGTACAGCTTCCTGGCGCTGGTGCAGGACGACCCGACCGTTCAGGTCGTCAACATGGCGCAGAAAGCCTATGCGGAACACTTTGTGCAGGGCGATCCGGATCTGGCAAAACTGCCGGTCCTGTCAGCGGCTGCGCCATTCAAGGTGGGCGGGCGTAAGAACGACCCGGCAAGCTATGTTGAAGTCGAAAAAGGCCAGCTGACCTTCCGTAACGCCGCCGATCTCTACCTCTACCCGAACACGCTGGTGGTGGTAAAAGCGACGGGCCAGGAGGTGAAAGAGTGGCTGGAGTGCTCTGCCGGACAGTTTAACCAGATTGACCCGCACAGCAGTAAGCCGCAGTCGCTGATTAACTGGGACGGCTTCCGTACCTATAACTTCGACGTGATCGACGGCGTAAACTACCAGATTGACGTCACCCAGCCGGCGAAATATGACGGCGAGTGTCAGGCGATCAACCCGCAGGCGGAGCGCATCAAAAACCTGACCTTCAACGGCAAGGCGATCGACCCGAATGCCACCTTCCTGGTGGTGACCAATAACTACCGCGCCTACGGCGGTAAGTTTGCCGGTACGGGAGATAGCCACATCGCCTTTGCCTCGCCGGACGAGAACCGCTCGGTGCTGGCGGCGTGGATCAGCGCGGAGTCGAAGAAGGCGGGCGAAATTCATCCGGCGGTGGACAACAACTGGCGCCTCGCGCCGATCCACAGCGATACGAAACTGGATATCCGCATAGAAACGTCGCCGTCCGATAAGGCAGCCGCGTTCATCAAGGATAAAGCCCAGTATCCGATGAAGAAGGTCGCAACGGATGATATCGGGTTCGCGATTTATCAGGTGGATTTGAGTAAGTAAAAACAAAACGGCAACATACGTTGCCGTTTTTCGTGTTTGTTCCCTCTCCCTATGGGAGAGGGGTCCTCAGTAATTTTCCAACTCGAAGCGATGAATATTTCTTCAGAAAAATTCATGAATTGCAGCGATGACCTGGTCCGGCTGTAAATCGCCGAAGCGTTTCCGCAAGGCCGGGGCGAGGCGCAAGGATGCGCCGAGAGGGCGTGGCCTGCAGGGATGCAGGCTCATGCCCGACCCGATAGCCTGAAGGAATAAGCTGAGGACAAAATTGCCGGGAGCAATTTTGGACAGCGCCTGAGCTGGCCCTGAAAGGGTGAGCCCCAGGGATGGGGCGAGCAATCCGCGAAGCGGCGATTTACCGCCGGGAGCCCGGGTCGCCAGGGCGGCGGCGATTGAGCCGCCCTGGCACATTCACAGGCCATGTCGTTACAGAGAAGCAAGGAACATAAAGTGAACGGAATGACCACCAGAGTTATATGTTCCCCCCTCACCCCAGCCCTCTCCCTCAAGGGAGAGGGAGTCGCCCACGCAGGCATTAGGTCAGGGTGAAGACATCAGGCCGCACGATCGTCCCGATTCGCCATCACCTTCGGCGTATTCACCTCAATCCAGTCCGCCAGCGCGGCGACTTTCTCGCTGACCTCAATCCCCATCGGCGTCAGGCTATACTCTACGTGCGGCGGCACCACCGGATACGACACGCGATCGACAAACCCGTCCTGCTCCAGCGCCTGGAGTGACTGGGACAGCATCTTTTCGCTCACCCCGCCCATTTTACGACGCAGATCGCTAAAGCGATGCGTTCCCTGGCGCAGGGCCAGCAGAATCAGGACACCCCAGCGGCTGGTCACGTGTTTGAGCACCTCGCGTGAAGGGCACTGTTCCGCGAAAAGATTGCCATCGCGCATTTGTTCGCTGAGCGTCGGTATCGTTGTTTCCATACTTACCTTTTTGTACGTACTTACTAAAAGTTAGCTATGGTGCTAGTGTGCCACAACACCAGACAAACACGAAGGAGATTCATCATGATCGCGATTACCGGCGCTACCGGCCAGCTTGGCCATCTCGTTATCGAACAGCTGTTGAAAACCGTACCGGCCAGCCAGATTGTGGCCATCGTACGTAACCCGGCGAAAGCGCAGGCCTTAAGCCAGCAGGGAATTGTCGTTCGCCAGGCGGACTACACGGATGAAGCCGCATTCACCGCCGCGCTGAGCGGCGTGGATAAGCTGCTGCTGATCTCTTCCAGCGAAGTCGGCCAGCGCGCGACCCAGCACCAGAACGTGATTAACGCCGCCAAAACGGCAGGCGTGAAATTTATCGCCTACACCAGCCTGCTGCATGCGGACAACTCACCGCTGGGTCTGCACGTTGAACACGTTGCCACTGAAAAAGCGCTGGCGGCGTCCGGCATCCCTTATGCCCTGCTGCGCAATGGCTGGTATACCGAAAACTACCTGGCGAGCGCGCCGCCTGCGCTGGAACACGGCGTGTTTATTGGTGCGGCAGGCGAAGGCAAAATTGCCTCTGCCACCCGCGCCGACTATGCCGCGGCGGCCGCCAAAGTGATTGCTGAAGAGGGCCACGCGGGCAAGGTCTACGAACTGGCGGGCGACCACGGCTGGACGCTGAGCGAACTGGCGGCTGAACTCAGCAAACAGAGCGGGAAGCCGGTAACCTATCAGAATCTCAGTGAAGCGGATTTTGCCGCCGCCCTGAAAAGCGTCGGCCTGCCTGCAGGGCTGGCAGATATGCTGGCGGACTCGGATGTGGGTGCGTCCAAAGGGGGACTCTTTGACGATAGCCATACGCTGAGCAAACTGATCGGGCGCGCAACGACGCCGCTGGCGCAGAGTATTAAAGCCATTCTTTAACAGTGTCACCGTTCTTTCCTGCGGCCGGGTGATTTCCCTTACCCGGCCCGCTCATATTTATTAATAATAAAAACAGATATAACGATTAAAAGTCCGGGTATTCTTTATCCGTCGCGTACGTTATCGGTTTTTCAAATCCGGGAATGGTGATGCCATTCATATCAATCTTAATATCTTCCTCATTTATCCCCTGCTGGCCGAAAAGATAAATGACATTGAGTTCCCCCTGCGACGCCGCCTCGTCGTAGGCGTTAGCCTGACGTCGCACCTGGCGGTTACGCTGCTGATAATTCGCAAACACCGCGTCCCCATAGCGTTTGCGCAACCATTGACGGGTAAGCTTCGGCGAGTAAACCACCCCCGTGGCATTATTACCGCCAAAGCCTTTTGAATTAATAAAGGCGATTTGTCCCTGACCTTCCTCTAATTTGCAGTCCTGAAGAGGAATGGTTAAGCGCGCGTTGTTCACCTGCGGCGCGATGTGGGACACGCTTTTAATTCCCGGCAAAATACCATAGCGGAAGACGCCGAGGCAGCCGATCAGCTGGTCGCCGCTGGCTGGGCCCAGGGAGTGACCGAGGTACGATTTCACCGCCGTCACCGGCCAGTCGCGAATCGAAAAAGCTTGCGCAACGCGATCAAAAATATCCGCCTCGGAGACGCAATTCTTCGGCGTGCTTGAGCCGTGCGCCTGAATAAACGATCCCTTCTGCACCGTCTCTATCCCGGCCATCGATACCGCAGAGGCTACGGCTTTCGCCATGGTGATGTAGTTCCCCGGCCCCGGCGACGCAATAGAACGTTTAAAGCCGTCAGCGTTGATGAAGACATTCCCCACCGAACCGTGGATCTCTGCGCCAAGCTGCAGCGCCAGCTCGTCGTCCATTAGCACGACATACTGGCTGGATTCTGCGATAACAAAACCGCAGCTGTTACCAAACGGGCGGCTGCTGTTGCGCCAGTCGGCCGTTTCCGTTTCATCAGTGTGCTTAAGCTTGCTCTCCGTTGCCAGGGCGCCCATGGCATCGAATCCTTCAATCACTTCTGAGGTGACCGGTGCTTCGGCGCTGCCAACGACGGCTACGCGAATGCGCCCCGCTTTGATATCTTCGACTGCCGCATTCAGGTTATACAGAAACGTGGCGCACGCCCCCAGCGTGGCGCTGGTATGACCGACGCTACCCAGCACATACGCATTGAGGAAATCGGCGCACATGCTGTTCAGGCCCAGCGGGCACTGTTTGGCGCTGACGCGATGGCCTTTCAGGCGCGACTGCAGCATTCCGCCAAAGCCATAATCGTCGAGCTGCCCCATGATATTGCCCGAATAGACGCCGAGCTGATCCGGCGTGATTTTGGCCTGTACCTCTCGCCACGGGATCCCCAGCGCGTTGATGGCGTCTGACGCTCCGACAATCGCCATTTGTAACGCCCGCGGATGGAACTGCGAATTGTAATGGTCGCCCGGACGGAATCCCTGCGGCAACAGCCCTGCAGCCTGAACCTCCGTGCGCAGCAACGCCTCAATTTTGCAGTCCATCTCTCCCTGAACGGTAATACGGACACGCCGATCCGCTAATTCTTCAACGTGCCATCCCGCCGGTAAGGGTTGAGGTAATTGCCTGGCAGATATATTAAAACTGAATCCCTCTTCGCCTGAAACCATATTCAATTTTGCATGACCGGCAATAGCATCGACATCAAAGTAGTCGCGCGTAATATTTCTGATAAGGGTTCCCTCAAGCACCTCGTCTTTTATCCTCGCGGCGGCCTGAGCAGGTGTAAATCTTTTACCGGAAATGTCGCAATACCCACCTTCATCATATTTAAGGATGCCCATCAGGATGGCTAACGATAATAACGTATCCTGCCGTTCCTCTTCCGATAATGACTCAATAATCATTCGACGGAATGCATGATGTGAAGAACTACGCCCAGCTGGACCATAGCCGCCAAAAGCCGTTATTACGGGTAATTTCACCATAATTTATTCTCTCGTGGTCGTGGATTTATTTTATTAAGCAAGTACGATAATTTCAGATATTAGTTTACAAATTACCAACAAAAGCTAATATGAAAATCCAGCCAAAACGCTGACTTTTTTGGCCACGGCAACGATGAGCCACCAAAAATAATAGTCAAAACAGGTATTAATCAAAAATGACAAATACACAAATAGGATTTGTGTTATGTGAACGCATGCTAAGTTCCGGTCTCAGTCTTCCGATTGAAATGTGGAAAGCGGCAGCCAGTAGCTATTTAGCTGAGCAAAAAACAACATCCCACGCAGGCACGCACAAACCGGAGAAGTCACCCTTCAGGCTCTGTCGCCCGGAGAATATTCTGAAGGTGAATACCATTGGCATAAACAGCGAGCCCATCCTGACGCACAGTGGTTTTAGCATTACCGCCGATACCACCCTTGCCGCAGACAGACACTATGACGTTATCTATCTTCCTGCCCTGTGGCGCAATCCTCGCGCGGTGGTCAGACAACAGCCTGAACTTCTGGAATGGCTGACCGAGCAGGCCGCGCGAGGAACCCGCATCGCCGCCGTCGGAACGGGCTGCTGTTTTCTGGCGGAGTCGGGATTGCTAAACGGAAAGCCCGCCACCACCCACTGGCACTACTTCAAACAATTCTCGCGCGACTACCCCAGCGTAAAATTACAGACAAAGCATTTTCTCACTCAGGCCGATAATATTTTCTGCGCCGCAAGCGTTAAGGCCCTGTCCGATCTGACGATCCATTTTATAGAAACGATATACGGGAAACGTGTAGCCACCCATACTCAACGGACATTTTTCCATGAAATTCGTAGCCAGTTTGAACGTCAGTGTTACAGTGAAGAAAACAAACCCCATCCGGATGAAGATATTGTTCAAATTCAAATCTGGATAAAAGCCAACTGCGCCTCGGATATATCCATGCAGAATCTTGCAGATATGGCTGGCATGAGTTTGCGCAACTTTAATCGCCGCTTTAAAAATGCCACCGACATGTCCCCACTGCAGTATTTATTAACCGCCAGAATTGAATCCGCCATGACAATGCTGCAATCCACCAATCTGTGTATTCAGGAGATTGCAAATGCGGTTGGATATCAGGATATTGCGCACTTTAATCGCCAGTTTAAGCATAAAACAACGGTTTCACCGGGGGATTACCGTAAGACCGTCCGGGCAAAGATGTTTAGTGCATAAACTGCGGTCATCTCTGATAATGAAAAGATGACCACGAGGAGGCTCAACGTGCAAGGCGTACCGGAACAGTTTAATGATGAAAGAGACAGCGCGCGCTTTCGCCATCTTGCGCAGCTGCCGGGCCTGGAGCTTTATCACGCGCATATTTCTGACTACGCCTTTGAGCCTCACACCCATGAAGCCTTCGGGATCGGCACGATTGAAACCGGTGCCGAACGCTTTCGCTATCGCGGTACCCAGCATCTCGCGGCGGAAAAATCCGTCGTCACCATGAACCCGGACGAGATCCATACCGGCGAATCCGCCACCGAAGGCGGCTGGCGCTACCGGATGGTCTATATCGAACCCGATCTTCTGGAAGAGGTGACCGGCCTCCGGCACTGGTGGTTTAGCGATGTCACGCGTCATGACCCGCTGCGCTCGCAGCAAATCGGCAGGCTGATTTACGGATTGTGGCATACGGACGATCCGCTTGCGCAAAAAGGATTACTGCTGGATCTGATTGAGACCTTCCAGCCGCTGGCCCATCACGCGCCGGTGATTCAGGAAGGCGCGCACCGCTTCGAACGCGTGCGCGAGTACCTGCACGACAACTACATGCACGCCCTGACGCTGGACGAGCTGGCCAGCGTCGTTTCGCTGAGCCCGTACCATTTCCAGCGCCAGTTCAAAGCCCATTTTCACGTTACGCCGCACCAGATGCTGATGGCCATTCGCCTCTGGCGCGCTAAAGCGTTCCTCACCCACGGCATGCCAGCCGCCGAAGTGGCAGCCGCGACCGGGCTGACCGACCAGTCCCACTTAACCCGCGCGTTTACCCGCCGCTACGGCATTACGCCCGTGCGCTACCAGAAGCAGGTCACCCGGCGCTAATGCGCAATCTCATACAATACGCACGCATTTTCCCCTCCTACACTGCATGCAGCGTAAATACCTGTGGATGGAAAAATGATTAGTGGAGTGTTGTATGCCCTTCTGGCCGGGATGATGTGGGGGCTGATTTTTGTCGGCCCATTAATCGTGCCCGAGTATCCGGCAATACTGCAGTCGACCGGACGCTATCTGGCGCTCGGGCTGATTGCTCTGCCCCTGGCGTGGCTGGGACGCGCGCGCCTGCGTCAGCTCAGCCGTCAGGACTGGGGCACCGCGCTAGCGCTGACCATGATGGGCAATCTTATCTACTACGTTTGCCTTGCGAGTGCCATTCAGCGTACCGGTGCGCCGGTATCTACCATGATTATCGGCACGCTGCCGGTCGTCATCCCCGTCTTTGCTAACCTGCTCTACAGCCACCGCGATGGCAAACTGGCGTGGTCAAAAATGGCGCCGGCGCTGGTATGCACCGCCGTGGGGCTGGTATGCGTCAATATTGCAGAGCTGCGTCACGGGCAGGCGGATGTTGACCTGTGGCGTTACGGCTCTGGCATTGTGCTGGCGTTCATTTCCGTGGCGTGCTGGGCATGGTATGCCCTGCGCAACGCGCGCTGGCTGCGGGAGAACCCGGACAAGCACCCGATGATGTGGGCGACGGCGCAGGCGCTGGTCACGCTGCCCGTCTCGCTGGTGGGCTATGCCGGGGCGTGCATCTGGTTAGGCCATCAACAGCCAGACTTCGCCCAACCCTTCGGGCCAAGACCCTGGGTGTTTATCGGCCTGATGGTTGCGATTGCGGTGCTGTGCTCATGGGTGGGCGCGCTGTGCTGGAATATTGCCAGCCAGAAGCTGCCGACGGTCATTTTAGGGCCGCTGATTGTCTTCGAAACCCTGGCCGGACTGCTTTATACCTTCCTGATGCGCCAGAGCTTGCCGCCGCTATTCACGGCCTGCGGCATCGCGCTGCTGGTGGTAGGAGTGGTGATGGCGGTAAGAGCGAAGCCGGAAAAACCGAGGGTCGTTCCGGCGTCGGAGGTGTGATTTTTGCCGGGTGGCGGCTCCGCCTTACCCGGCCTACAAGGAGCCGTTTCGTAGGCCGGGTAAGCGCCAGCGCCACCCGGCATGATGTTAAAACGTTTCCCAGTTCCCTTCAGACGCCGCCGCTGCGGGCTGCGCTTTAGGTACATAGGTTTTCACCGGCGCCGCTTTGACCGCCTGGTTGCGGGTGATTTTGAACACCGCCACCGCTTCGTTCAGGCGTGCAGCCTGATCTTCCAGCGCCGCCGCCGCGGCCGCAGACTCCTCTACCAGCGAGGCGTTCTGCTGGGTCACGCGGTCCATCTCGGCTACCGCCTGGCCCACCTGGTCGATACCGCGGCTCTGCTCGTCAGAGGCCGAGGCAATTTCACCCATGATGTCCGTCACGCGGGTGACCGCATTAACGATCTCCGCCATCGTCTCCCCGGCTTCGTTAACCAGCTGGGAGCCCGCGTTCACGCGCTCGCCGGAATCATCGATCAGCGCTTTGATCTCTTTCGCCGCCTGGGCGCTGCGCTGGGCGAGAGTACGCACTTCCCCTGCCACCACCGCAAAACCACGGCCCTGCTCGCCCGCGCGCGCCGCTTCCACCGCCGCGTTCAGCGCCAGGATGTTAGTCTGGAAGGCAATACCGTCGATTACGTTAGTAATTTGCGCGATTTTACTGGAGCTGGTGGCGATTTCGTCCATCGTACGCACCACGCCTTCAACCACGTTACCGCCCTTCTTCGCCGTAGAGGAGGCGTCCAGCGCCAGACGGGAAGCCTGACGCGCGTTATCGGCGTTCTGCTTCACGGTTGCCGTCAGCTGTTCCATGCTGGCTGCCGTCTCTTCCAGAGACGCGGCCTGCTGCTCGGTACGGGAAGAGAGGTCGTTGCTGCCGGCAGAAATTTCACCGGCACCGGTGTAGATGGTATCCGCACCTTCACGCACCACGCCCACGGTGTTCGCCAGCGAGGCCTGCATCTCCTGGACGTTGCGCGCCAGGATAGCCATTTCGTTCTTACCTTCAGCCTGAATCGGCTGGGTTAAATCCCCCGCCGCAATGGCGCGAATATGGTTAATCACCTCTTCCAGAGGCAGCAGCAGCACGCGGCGCATGGCTACCCAGCTGGAAATAATCACCACAATCACCAGCAGCATAACCGCAGAGAGGATCCACAGGATGCGCTTGTAGTCGCTTTCATTGTCCTGGATGCCTTTATCGGTAAGCGTTGCCTGCGCTTCGCGCCATTCACGGTAAACCGCCTGCATCGCGGTCTGCTTTTGCTCCGCATTCTGCTTGAACATGTCTTCCAGATTGCCCTGGCTCAGCAGGACGTTCATTTGCGTCAGCGTTGCAGAGTAAATGCGGTACTGCTCTTCAAGCCGGTTAGCCAGGTTCTCGTCCAGGCCCGGCGTATTTGGCAGGGCATAGTATTTATCGTAATGGACCTGCGCATCGGCGAGCAGATTTTTCGCCGTGTTGACCAGCTCATTAAGCTGCCCACCGTTAATCTGAGAGGCCATGCTGCTTTGCAGACGCAGCATCCCGCGGTTCAGCGTCACGCGCGCCTGGTTCAGGCTGATCCACGCATCGGTAAACTCCGCCACGTTCTTGCTGGAGAGCTGCGACACGGTGAAGTTGTCTTTATCGTTATTCAGCGCGTTGATAAAGATACCCGCGGAAATCACTTGCATGATGCCGAGCACAAGCAGCACCGAAATCAGAAGGGTAATGACTTTTATACGTTTAAACATGCGTTGCCTTTGTTATATGCAGGTTTGTCTGACGTGGATATATCGGCAGGCGCGGCGGGTTGTTTACTGTTTCTACACCTTTAAAAAGTTTCTAAACCACTTTCCTAAGTCCATTCAGAGAGTTAAACGGGGTATTTTTTTGTGATCTGCATCTCACTTTCCCCCTTCCCTCTAAAGGGTTATAGCGCTGGCTTAAAGATGCATTTAATATGCATCTTATATTATTAATGACGAGGTAACTGCTATGGCCTTTCGCGACCAACCCCTTGGCGAGCTGGCGCTCTCCATTCCTCGCGCTTCTGCGCTGTTCCGTAAATACGATATGGATTACTGCTGCGGCGGTAAGCAAACCCTGGCGCGTGCGGCCTCACGCAAGGAACTGGACGTTGAGGTGATTGAAGCAGAGCTGGCGCAGCTGGCCGGGCAGCCCGTCGACAAAGACTGGCGAACCGCCCCGCTTGCTGAAATCATCGACCATATCATCGTGCGATACCATGACCGTCACCGTGAACAGCTGCCGGAACTGATCCTGCAGGCAACCAAAGTTGAGCGCGTTCATGCCGACAAACCTTCCGTACCGCGCGGTCTGGCGAAATACCTGACCCTGCTGCATGAAGAGCTTTCCAGCCACATGATGAAAGAAGAGCAGATCCTCTTCCCGATGATTAAACAGGGAATGGGAAGCCAGGCGATGGGGCCTATCAGCGTGATGGAAAGCGAGCACGATGATGCGGGTGAGCTGCTGGAAGTGATCAAACACACCACCCACAACGTCACGCCGCCGCCAGAAGCGTGCACAACGTGGAAAGCGATGTACAACGGCATTAACGAGATGATTGACGACCTGATGGAACACATCAGTCTTGAGAACAACGTTCTGTTCCCGCGGGCATTAGCTGGGGAATAGAAAAACTAAAAACGGCAACCGAAGTTGCCGTTTTGCTTTTACCTTACGCCTGCCATACGTTTCTTACCGATAAACACCCAGCCCAGCCCCAGCGCGATAAACCACAGCGGCGTGACGATGAGTGCCTGACGGGTATCATCTTCCAGCGTCAGCAGAACCAGCACGAAGACGAAGAACGCCATGCACACCCAGCACATCAGCTTGCCCAGCGGCATCTTGTAGATCGATTTTTCATGCAGGTGCGGGCGCTGCTTGCGGTACACCAGGTATGAACAGAGGATGATGGTCCAGACGAACATAAACAGGATCGCAGAGACCGTGGTGATCATGGTGAACGCGCCAATCACGCTTGGGTTCACGTAGAGCATCACCACGCCGCCCAGCAGGCACATGCAGGAGAAGGTCAACCCTTTTGCCGGTACCGCGCGCTTGGACAGCTTGGCGAACGCGCTCGGCGCCACGCCTTCCTGTGCCAAGCCAAACAGCATACGGCTGGTGGAGAACACGCCGCTGTTCGCGGAAGACGCCGCAGAGGTCAACACCACGAAGTTAATCAGGCTCGCGGCAGCAGGCAGGCCTACCAGCACGAACAGCTCAACGAACGGGCTCTTGGTTGGCACCACGGAGCTCCACGGCGTCACGGACATAATGACGATCAGCGCGAAGACGTAGAACATGATGATACGCAGCGGAATAGAGTTAATCGCGCGCGGGAGAGACTTCTCGGGATCTTTGGTCTCCGCTGCCGTCGTGCCCACCAGCTCAATGCCCACGAAAGCAAAAACCGCGATCTGGAAGCCGGCAAAGAAGCCGCTAATGCCTTTCGGGAACCAGCCGCCGTCATTCCACAGATGGGTAAACGACGCCTGAACGCCCGTTGGCGACTGGAAGTGGGTGAGCACCATCACCAGACCCACGACGATAAGCCCGACAATCGCCACGATTTTGATCATCGCGAACCAGAACTCCATCTCACCGAACATTTTAACGGTGGCGAGGTTAAGGCTCAGCAGCAGAAAAATGACCGCCAGCGAGGCGACCCAGTCCGACAGCCCCGGGAACCAGAACTGCGCGTAGGCGGTAATCGCCACGACGTCCGCCATACCGGTGACGACCCAGCAGAACCAGTAGGTCCAGCCGGTGAAATAGCCCGCCCACGGCCCGAGCAGGTCAGAAGCGAAGTCGCTAAAGGATTTGTATTCGAGGTTCGAGAGCAGCAGTTCACCCATTGCACGCATCACGAAGAACAGCATAAAACCGATGATCATATAAACGAATATGATCGACGGCCCGGCGAGACTGATGGTTTTGCCTGACCCCATAAACAGCCCGGTACCGATGGCACCCCCAATCGCAATGAGCTGAATATGACGGTTTGTGAGATTGCGCCGTAGCGACTGTTCAGACGACGCCTCTTCGTCGGCGACGACTTTGACCTGATCTACCATGTGATATTTTCCTGTTTATGCCTGTCTGTGTTGTTAAGGCTCTTCTGGCCTTTAAATACGTCAAAAGATGACGTTCCCTTGTAAGGGCTAATCGATATTAGGTAAGAATCGGCGGGATGAATACTATGATTTAGATATTATGTTAATAATATGTTGAAAGTGAGTGTCATATCACTCATACAGCGCGAAACAGCTCACAAAAATACACGCAACAGTTTCGTTTGCAAGATAAAATGTTGATAGCACCGTAACTATAGGTTTTTACACTATTTTCCTCTCCCCTACCGGGGAGAGGAAATAAGAAAATTCGATTACAGAATTTCCAGCAGCTCGACTTCAAAGACCAGGGTGCTGAATGGCGGGATGGACGCGCCAGCGCCGCGCTCGCCATAGGCCAGGTTATGCGGGATAGTCAGTTCCCATTTGGAACCGACCGGCATCAGGGTCAGAGCTTCGATCCAGCCTGCGATCACGCCGTTGACCGGGAATTCAGCCGGTTCGCCGCGCGCCACGGAGCTGTCGAACACGGTACCGTCGATCAGTTTACCGGTGTAATGCACGCGAACGTGGTCGGTACGCGCCGGGATTGCGCCGTCGCCCTGATTGATCACGCGGAACTGCAGACCGGATTCGGTGCTGTTCACGCCTTCACGCTCGCGGTTCTCTTCCAGATATTTCACACCTTCGGCTGCCATCTCTTCGAAGCGCGCGCGACGCACGGCGTCAGCACGTTCGTGGATTTCACGCAGCGCACGGTGCACAACGTCTACCGGAACGGCAGGCTGTTTGCCTTCCAGCGCGTCAGCGATACCCGCCACCAGCGCTTCAGGTAACAGACCTTCCAGGCCGGATTCGCTCAGCTGCTGTCCTACCTGCAAGCCGATACCGTAACTTGCCTGCGCTTCGATAGTGTCAAAAGTCGGGGTGGTCATGGGTTTTCCTTCCATCACATTTAAAGTAGCGGGCAGCATATCAGCCATGCCCTTATGGGTAAAACTTTGTCTGAAGTTAAGGTGACAAACCGCGACGAAACAGAAACAATAGAGATAACCAGGATTAATCCCGAACTGATGTCACGGATGTCGGGTTTACTACGCCGTTCAGGCAGTTAGCAAACTATACTTCGGGGCACAGGATAAAAAATACGCGGAGCAGGAGGAGTGCCATGCCCGGGCGATTTGAACTGAAACCTACCCTGGCGAAAATCTGGCAGGCGCCGGACAATTTTCGCATCATGGACCCGCTGCCTCCTCTGCATCGCAGAGGGATCATCATTGGCGCGCTGATGGTGATCGTGGGCTTCCTGCTTCCTTCCAGGGGCGATGATGTCGATACCGCACCCGTCACCCGCAATGCCCAACTGGACATTCAGTCGCAGACGCGGCCGCAGCCTGACGCACAGCCGATGCAGACGCAGCTTGTGACCCCGTCTAACGATCCGGGTCAGGTCGCGCCGGTTGAGCCAGAACCTATTCAGGATGAACAGCCGCAGGATCAAGCCGCCGCCCCGTCTCAGCCTCAGACGCAACAGCCTACCGGTATTGAGCAACAGTGGCGTTCTTATCGCGTAGAGCCGGGTAAAACGCTGGCACAGCTGTTCCGCGACCACAATCTGCCGCCAACCGACGTGTATGCCATGGCGAAGGTGGAAGGTGCGGGTAAACCGCTCAGTAACCTGCAGAATGGACAGATGGTACAGGTTCGCCAGAATGCCAGCGGGGTGGTGACAGGGTTAACGATTGATACGGGAAGTGGACAACAGGTGCTGTTTACCCGCCAGCCAGACGGCAGTTTTATCAGGGCGCGTTAAGGCCCGGATCTGCCGGATCTGTAAAAAGCAAAACGCCGGCACAAGGCCGGCGTTTCAACGTGAGCAGAGTAAAAAATTACTCAGCTACAACGTTAACAACCAGTTTAGCGAACACTTCGCTGTGAACCTGGAAGTCAACTTCGTGCTCACCAGTGGTACGCAGAACGCCGTTCGGCAGACGAACTTCGCTCTTAGCCACTTTAACGCCTGCTGCAGAAACTGCATCAGCGATATCGCGAGTACCGATGGAACCGAACAGTTTACCTTCGTCGCCTGATTTAGACGCGATGGTAACGGTGCCCAGTGCGTTGATTGCTTCAGCGCGAGCGTTAGCAGCCGCCAGAACGTCAGCCAGTTTGGCTTCCAGTTCAGCGCGA
Source organism: Enterobacter cloacae complex sp. S3 (assembly GCF_014930495.1). Classification (NCBI taxonomy): domain Bacteria; kingdom Pseudomonadati; phylum Pseudomonadota; class Gammaproteobacteria; order Enterobacterales; family Enterobacteriaceae; genus Enterobacter; species Enterobacter cloacae complex sp. S3. The sequence goes on from NZ_JADBRD010000021.1 coordinate 20,208, forward strand.
CGTGCTTCGAAAAACTCTACGTTTTTCTTGGTAGCTGGAACAGCTTTACCCTGTGGAACCAGGAAGTTACGTGCGTAACCCGCTTTAACGTTAACCTGATCACCCAGGCTGCCCAGGTTTGCTACTTTATCAAGCAGAATAACTTGCATTACCTTATCCTCTTAAAGTCGTATTAATGGACCGTGCCCGATTACTGATGACGATCAGTGTACGGCAGCAGGGACAGGTAGCGAGCGCGTTTGATAGCGCGAGCCAGCTGACGCTGGTATTTTGCACGAGTACCGGTGATACGGCTTGGGACAATCTTACCGCTTTCGGTGATGTAGTTTTTCAGCGTTGCGATATCTTTATAGTCGATCTCTTGAACGCCTTCCGCGGTGAAACGGCAGAACTTGCGACGACGGAAATAACGTGCCATATGGCTAGTCTCCAGAATCTATCAAATCAATCTGCTCGGCATGCAGAACCATTTTGCTCAGGCCGTTCTTTGCCTTGTGGCAAGAGATGAACCCCTGAACGATTACTGCGCTACCGACCGTTAAACTGTGAGTAATGGCCTGGTTTTCGTGTCCGCTAATAATAACGGGCATTTGGCACCACGCCTGCCGGTGAAACCCGGCTTCCTCTTGCACAGAACGATGCTCAAGCACGAACTGGCAATGCGGAATTCCTGATGGACTGACCTTTCGAAGGGGAGCCCTGCATACGATGCCGGACAACGCCAGACGGTTGGTCATCAGAAATTACTCTTCAGAATCCCCAGCATCAGAATCATCTGCGGTTTCGTTTGCGAAATCATCGCGACGCTCACGGCGCTCGTCTTTCGCTTTAACCATCGGAGATGCTTCGGTAACTGCGTTTTTGGTACGCATAACCATGCTGCGGATAACGGCATCGTTGAAGCGGAAGGTAGTTTCCAGCTCATCGATCACTTCCTGCGGCGCTTCAACGTTCATCAGAACGTAGTGTGCTTTGTGCAGTTTGTTGATCGGGTAAGCCAGCTGACGGCGGCCCCAGTCTTCCAGACGGTGGATCGTACCTTCTGCACCAGTGATGGCAGCAGAGTAACGCTCGATCATACCCGGAACCTGTTCGCTCTGGTCAGGATGGACCATAAAAACGATTTCGTAATGACGCATCGAATTGCTCCTTACGGATTATTCAGCCTCCTGTCTGGGTCAGCCGAGGCCCGGGGAGGCAAGGAACGTGTTAAAGGTCGGCTGAAAAATTGACGCGTCATAATACTTGCGCGCCCCTGGAAACTCAAGCTGATTGCACAAATAATTCGCACAAAGCGCGAAGCGGGTCTAAGTGGGTGATTTAAAATTGGTCACACCCGGAAGCGTTGTTTTTTTGAACAACTGCATCAGAAATGGTCACGCATCCCCGCCGGATGAGTGATTACACTTTAATCAGAGATCGCCTGAATTAAAGAAGGAGCATCCCCCCTCTCGCAGCACGTAGTCGTGGAGCGCATATCATGAAAAAAATCGCATTAGCCATGATGGCGGCGCTTTTGCTCAGTGCAAACGCGATGGCAGCCATCAAGATAGACAGCCGACAGGCCAGAAACATGGATGATGTGCAAAGCTTGGGCGTAATTTACATCAATCATAATTTCGCCACGGAAAGTGAAGCAGATCAGGCACTAAATGAAGAAACCGATGCGCAGGGCGCAACCTATTACTACGTGATGTTAACGCGTGAGCCCGGCAGCAACGGCAATATGCACGCCAGTGCAGATATTTACCGATAACGCTTTAACGCTAGCACCAGGAAAGCCAACAACGAGAACATAGCCATAGTTGACGTTGCCCCCTGCCCGGGGGCTTTTTTTTGTGAATAGCTCCGGAATACTCCCGGTAAAAGAGCCCCCAGAGATCCTCCCGAAGCGGGAAGATAAGGGCGTCAAAGTCCCGCGCGTTACAGGTGCTGGCGGAAAAACGCCACCGTGGCGTCCAGCGCCGTTGGCGTAATGCGGTGGCGGACGCCCGGTTCCCACAGGCAGGTCAGATTACCGTCCAGCCCTTCATTGATTAACGCCTGCTGCAGACGGAAGGTTCCCTCGGGCGGGACCACATCATCCGCGTCACCGTGCCACAGCAGCAGCGGACGATCGGCCACGCGCGGTAATGCCCGGGTCACTTCCCACTCTGCCAGCGTCGCCGTCATTTCCGCTAAATTCTGAGGGGGGAAAAGGGTCTTCGCCAGCGAAGTAAAGTAGCCCGAGCCCATCAGACAGGCGACAGACTTCACTTCAGGATGATGCGTCATAATCCCCAGCGCCGTCATACCGCCCATCGATGCCCCGGCTACCGCCAGACGATTGCCGGCCACCAGCCCTGCCCCATAAAGCGCATCGCGCAGCCCGGCAAACTCGGTCAGACTCCCGTGCAGAATCTGCCAGAACTGACCCAGCCGCGCCTGTTCATTACCCGTAAAGCGTGCGCCGTGGTCGGGTGCATCTGGCATCACCACGCGAAAACCCGCCTGCGCCAGCGCTACCGCAAAATAACTGTAAACCAGCTTCGATGAGGTAAACCCATGATAAAAAACCACAACAGGCAGCGATTTATCACGTTTACCCACCGGCATCGCGTGTAAAATTTCATGGTCGCCGAGGTGGCGTATTTCAATTTCAATCATTGTCGACCCTGTGCGAATCTATGATTCATAATGTTGAGAACTGGGTTACGCTTTCGCGTCATTTTCATTCGAAATATACGTACCAGATAACACTTCGGGAACATTCCCCCAAAACTAAATTCACAGACAACTACACTATGGCTATCAGGAAACGAGATATGGTTATGCGCAGGTTTGCTGCTTTATTGCTGGTGTTTCTGCTGAGTGGCTGTAGCGCGCTGCAGGGAACGCCGCAACCCGCTCCACCGGTCGCCGATCATCCACAGGAGATTCGTCGTAATCAGACGGAAGGATTACAACGAATGGGCACCATCTCCGCGCTGGTTCGCGGCTCTCCGGATGACGCAGAATCGGCAATAAAAGCACAGGCCGTCGCCGCCAAAGCAGATTATTACGTCATCATTATGATCGACGAAACCATCATAACGGGACAGTGGTATTCACAGGCCATTTTGTACCGCAAATAATGGTTTTCCTTTGAACGAGATTTACACTGCTTTGCGTCCATAGACATTTTCCTGTCCACAATAAACTCCACGCCCGCATCAATGGAAGGGAGTTTATTAGCGAAGGATTGCCCGGCGGATACCGGATATATGTGAAATGGAGCTGACGATGAAACGAACTCTTGCTTTGACCTCACTGTTGCTCTCAGCAGGCCTGCTGAGCACCACCGCGCAGTCAGCAGAATTCGCCAGTGCTGATTGTGTGACTGGCCTGAATGAAATTGGCCAGATCTCCGTGAATAATATCTCGGGGAGCCCGCAAGACGTTGAACGTGTCGTGGCATTAAAGGCCGATGAGCAGGGTGCTTCATGGTATCGCATCATCCAGATGCAGGAAGATAACCATATCGATCGCTGGCGGGTACAGGCCATTCTCTACGTGTAAACTCCCTCCTGATAAAAGCCACTTATTTTTAGTGGCTTTTCGTTTTTGCAAATTTTTTATCTTATATAAAACCAATAAAGAACAATTAAATAACATTTTGTTACATTAAAACAGTAAACGTAATCCCCGCTCTGCCGTTGAAGAACCATAACTTTTCAATGATGAGCAATTTATGATCAACTTTTTCCGCCGTGCGGGCCTGGGGTCGAAACTCTCGCTGCTAACTGGCGTCAGTGTCGCCACGCTGTTTCTGCTATTCACTTTTCTGCTCAGCCAAAAAGCCAGCCAGCAGCTTGAAGCCCTTGCGGTCGAAGATCTGCATAATCAGTCCACCGGCATGGTCGACATGGTGCAGATGTTCAACACCAGCCTGAGTGAAGAGGTTGAGAGCTATACCCGCCTGTTTACCACCTTCTTACCGCAGCCCCTGAACATTGATAATTCCCAACCCCAGACGATTAACGGACTTAGCGTTCCGCTTCTGAAAAGCGGAGACACCGGGCTGCATGAAAATAACACCCTTTCGGACGAGTTCCTGAACCGTACGGGAGCCATTTCGACGCTGTTTGTACGCAGCGGTAACGACTTTGTGCGCGTAGCCACTTCCCTGCGCAAAGAGAATGGCGATCGGGCAATGGGTACCGTTCTGGATAACGCCAGCCCGGCCTTTGCCGCCGTCAACAAAGGTGAAGTGTACCGCGGCCTGGCGCTGCTGTTCGGCAAACGCTACATCACCCAGTACCAGCCCGTTAAAAACGCCGAAGGGCAGGTCATTGCGATCGTCTTTGTCGGGGTGGACATCACCCACTCCTGGAACGTCATGCGCGAGAAAATCCTCAACCGCCGCCTGGGCGAGAGCGGTCGCTTCTTCGTGCTGGATCGCAGCAACGGCAAAACGCGCGGGCAATACCTGTTCCACGCCAGCGAAGAGGGAAAACTGCCGCAGTGGGACGGCGCGACGCAGCAACAGCTTCTGAGTGACAAACCCGGCACGCTGGAGCGTACAAGCGACGACGGCCGGACGCTGAAAATGGCCTATACCCCGCTGCCGGGCTGGAACTGGACTATCGTGGGCGAAGTGGATAAATCGGTGCTGCTCTCAAGCGTTACCGCCATGCGCGATCGCTTCCTGCTGGCCGGCGTGGCCTTATCCATCCTTTTTGCTGGCCTGTTCGTGGTCATTATTCGCCGCGTGCTGACCCGACCGCTGCGCAACGTGATCCATCTTGCCCGACAATATGCCGCAGGGGATCTCCGTTCCAGCCTGCCCGTGACGCGTCAGGACGAAGTCGGCCAGCTGATCGATGCCATCAACGGCATCGGCGGCGGCCTGCAAAAAAGTTCCGGTGTCAAGTGTTTTGTGAAAACAGCCTGATGGCCGGAAGTCTATATGGGGCGCGGGTTTAGCTCTACTTCGGGCCGCTTTGCGGGGCTGCGGCGTTGTGGACTAGGAGCCACATAAGAGCGTCGCGGTAGAAAGCCGGAGCGTGCTGCATCGGGGACGATTGCCAGCAGACGGCGGCCGCGTCTCATCATCATAGCCCACAACGCCGCAGCCCTCCAGAACGAAGAACGCGCAGCCTTGGGCTGCGCGTTCGAGGGATGGATACCACGGGAACCGGCGTCATCAGCTTGGCTTCGACGGCGCGGCCTTGCCCGCGCCTCCCTTCCTGAATCCCCGATCCCCCGCCATGAAGGCTTCCAGCATGTGCGGAATCAGCACCGTGGCATCGACCGCTTCGCCGTAGGTCTGCGCGTGCAGCGCGGCGTAGCGGTCGAGGTCGGCTTTCAGGCTGGCCGGGCAAGCAAAGGTCAGCTTCGTGGATTCGGTTTTCGGCAGCGGCCCCAGCCGCAGCTTGCGCGTCGTCATCGTGAAGTCCCCCTGTTGAAGAAAAGCGGCTGGTACGGCCGCAGCACCAGATCGCGGTTGACGATGATGCGAACCGGCAGGCCCGGCCGTTCGGTCAGCGTCGGTTGGATGTTCATGTTGCGCCGTGTCATCTCTTGGCCGACCTGATTGATGCTGTCTTGGGCGCTGTCGCGGCCGGCGATGATGACGCGATCACCGTCCTGCCGGTTCTCCGGCGCGGCCAGCTCGGCACCGACACCCAGCAGCGTGGTCAGCGCCGCGCCGGCAAAGATGCGGCCCCAATGCCAATCCACGTCGTCTTCCAGCCCGGCATAACCGGCCGGGTCGGTGCCGGCCAGGTTGTCGAGCGTGAGCGAAGACGTGTCGGGCAGGATGATCCGGTTCCACACCACCTGCACGCGGCTCTGCCCGTAGCTGACCTGGCTGTTGTATTTGCCCAGGATGCGCGAACCCTGCGGGATCAGCAGGAACTTGCCGGTGGCCGTGTCATAGACCGGCTCCGTCACCGTGGCGATCACGTCGCCCGGCAAGTCCGACTTGATGCCCGTCACCAGCGCCCCGGCGACCACCGTTCCGGCCATGACCTGATACGGCGAAGCCGGCAGGGTCAGATTGCCGGAATTACGGGTTTCCGTGGTTCCGGCTTTCTGGAACGCCTCTTTCTGGTCTTGCCGGTTCTGTACGGCGGTCGGGTCGGCAGGCTGGGCCGCCGTCGAGGCCGGGCCAGCCGCCAGTGGGTCGAACGCCGCATTGGCGGCGAAGCCCTGCGAGGCAGCCACCTGCGTCTGCGCTACCGGCGCGGCCTTCTGCGAACCCGAGCGGAAGAACACCGACGATGCCGCAGCCGCTTCGGCTTCCTTGCGCAGCGCGTCGTTCGGGTCGTGGCCGGGGGCCGCGTAGGCGGCCGTCACCGGCTGCTGCGACTTCACGATGGCCGGGCCAAGATCGCCCGGCAGCGGCGGCCCCAGCTCCGGCACCTTCGGCGGCAGCTTCGAGTAGTCGGCCGGCAGCGCGTCCAGCCCTTCAGACTTCGAGACGCGATCGACGTTGTAAAGCTCGGTCTGCTCGCCAGTGCTGCGCCGCTGCGGTTGCAGCGACCACATCAGTGCGCCGAGCACGGCGACCGATAGGCCGCCGGCGAGGATGGCCAGCGTGCGCCGGTTCAGGCGCGTGACCGGGCGCGGTTGCGCGCGCAGCGCCACCGCCTCGGGCGCTACCTTGCCCGCCTGCGGCGTGGCGAGGTCGGGAGTGTCGTCCTGGCTCATGGTCAGTTCCTCCGCGCCACGCCATCGGTGCGTTCGATACGCACCACGTCGCCGCCATCACCGCCCAGGTGCAGTTCGGCCGCGCCGAACAGCCGATCCACGATGTAGTAAGGCGGACGAAAACGGTAGTTCACCAGTTGCCCGTCGCCCTGCGCGCCGATGACGAACAGAGGCGGCAGTTCGCCTTGCGCGATGCCCGGCGGAAACTGGATATAGACCTTCTCGCCGTCATCGAAGGCACGCAGCGGCTTCCACGGCGGATTGCTGCCGCTGACCGCGTAGCGGAAGCGGATCTTCTCCAGCGACAAGCCGGTATCGACTGGCGCGGCGGCGCTGGCCGCCTGCGCCTGGCGCTGCAAGGCCAGCATCCGGTCTTTCGGATAGTCCCAGGACACCGAAGCCATCCATGCACGCTCGGTCGAGGTCAGCTCCAGCAGGTACGTCCTGCGGCTGGTGGTGATGACCAGATTGGTTTTCAGGCCCGACCGGATGGGCTTCACCAGCACATTGACGCGCAGCGCCTCGCCGCTGCCGCTGGACGTGTCGCCCACGATCCACCGGACGGTATCGCCTGCGGCAACAGTCACCAGTTCTTCGCCGGGCTGGAGCGAAACCACGGTCACGCGCCCCGGCGCGGCATAGACCTGATAGAGCGCGCCGTCCGTGAAGGGCCATACCTGGATCGCATTGACGTAGCCCTCGCGCGTGGGCGCGATGCGGGCCTCGGCATTGGCGCGGGACACGCGCACCTTCTCGTCGGCCGGTTCCGGCGCAGCCGGGGCCGTGTCCACCTCGGGCAGCGGCTTCAACTGCGCCGGGAGTGCCAGCGGTTCGGGTACGGCAACCACTTCCACCGGCGCGGGCGGTTCCGGCAGCGGCTGCGCCTGCACCGGCTCATCGAGCGAGATGGACGGCGGCGGCTTGCCCTGCGAGGCGCAGCCCGCAAGGGCCAGCAGGATCAACGGCAAAACGGATTTACGGAAAAGTGCATTCATGGCTTGGCTCCTTCGGAAGAATCCAGTTCGCGGCTCCACGACAGGCCATTGACGTAGATACCCAGCGGGTTCTTGCGCAGGCGCTGTTCGGTGCGCGGGGTTTGCAGGACGGTGGAAAGCACGGCGTTCCAGCGTTCGGTGCCAGCGGGTGCGCCGTTGACGAACCGCTGTTCTGTCCAGCGCACGTTGAAAGACGTGTCGCTGGCGCGGACAACGCTGGTGATCTGCACCGTCACCGACTCCTTGCCGATGCGGGCGAAGGGATCGTTCTTGCTGGCGTAGTCGTTGAGCACCGCCGCGCCCTTGTCGGTGGTGTAGTCGTAGGCATCCAGCCAGTTCTGCCGCACCACGATGGGGTCGATGGACAGCGAGCGCACCAGCGTCACGAAGCGCGCCAGGTGGTGCGCGATCTGCGCATCGGCGGGCCGGTACGGCGTCGCCGCCTCACCGACGGCGCGCACCTGCCCCGACTGATCGACCTCGATGACATAGGGGGTGACGATGGATTGCGCCGAACGCCACACCAGGCCGCCGGCCATCAGCAGCGCGAGCGCGAGGCAACCGAAGGCCATGAATCGCCAGTTCTTGGCCTGGACGCGGGCCGAGCCGATGCGCTCGTCCCACACCTGCGCGGCAGATTGGTACGGGGTGGCAGGCTGCGGCGTGTCGGCATAGCGCACCTGCGGTCGCTTGAATCGCATAGGGGTTCTCCTTGGTGGTCAGGTATCGGGTCACTCATCGGGGCGCAGGCTCGGGCCTTGCCCCGAGCCGCCGCCGTCGCCACCGCGCAGCGTGTGGGCGGCGGTGGTCGCGGCATGGGTGATCTGCTGGCGGCGGTGCATCCGCTTGGCCCAGGCGGGTTGCTCCTGCTTCGGTGCGCTGTCCGCGCCTTCGCCGGCGGCGGCCTGGCCGGAACCGGCCGCGCCGCCGTTCCAGCCAGAACGGAAGGAATCGGCCACCTTCTGCCCGGCGGCGGAAGCGCCCGATGCGGCGCGGCGGCCTGCCGCCTGCGCGCCGGTCTTGGCGACATTGCCAAGGCCAGCCGCCGCGCCCTTGGCCCCGCCACCCGCAGCGGCGGAACCGGCCTGGAATGCGGACTTGGCGCTGCTGGCCGCCGACGTGGCGGCGCGTGCACCGCTACCGGCCAGCTTGGCGGCGGCCGGGGCCATACGCGCGCCCGCCATGACCGCACCGCCCACGCCGGTCGCGGCGGCACCGATGGCAACGCCAGTGCCGACCGCGCCGACGGCAGCGCCGGCCATCGCGCCCGCGCCAAGCTGCGGCGCACCGGACACCAGGCCCGTGGCGATGCCGGGGCCGAAGATGCCCAGCGCCAGCAGCGCGAGCGAGGCCAGCATCACGACCAGCGCATGGTCGATGGAAGGCTCGTCGGGATGAACCTGGAACTCCGCGAACAGGCCCGAGCCGATACCGACGATGACGGCCAGCACCAAGACCTTGATGCCCGACGAAACCACGTTGCCGAGCACCTTTTCCGCAAGGAAGCTCGTCTTGTTCCAGAGTGCGAACGGAATCAAGACGAAGCCGGCAAGTGTGGTCAGCTTGAACTCGATCAGCGTGATGAAAAGCTGTACCGCGAGCACGAAGAAACAGAGGATCACCACCAGCCAGGCGATGAACAGCACCACGATGGGGTCGAGGTTCACGAACACTTCGGGGAAGCCGGCCATGTCGCCGATCTGGTCGAGGATCGGCGCGGCCGCGTCGATGCCGGTCTTCGCCAGGTGGCCCGGCTGCAAGAAGTTCTCCATCGTGATCGCCGAGCCGGTGGCGGTGATACCCAGCCCCGCAAATGACCGGAACACGATGCCCGACAGCCAGTTGAAGTTGTTGATGATGTAGGCGAAGGCACCGACGTAAAGCACCTTGCGCAGCAGCTTGGCGATCACGTCCTCGCCCTGGCCGGTGGCATGGCTCATGGCCCAATACAGGCCGGCGATGGTCATGTCGATGGCGATAAGCGTGGCCGTCAGGAACGCGACTTCGCCTTGCAATAGCCCGAAACCGGAGTCGATGTAGCGCGAGAACGTATCGAGGAATCTGTCGATGATGGTCACGTCGTTCATGGCGTGTCCTCCGCAGCGGCGAGCGGCGCATCGCCTTCCGGCGCGTCGTCGGCGGGTGTGTCGAAGCTGGGCGGGATCGGCGGCAGTTCGGCCAGCGTCCGGTATTCGTCCGGCCCGGTTTGGCCGGCGAAGAAGCGCCGCCGGAAGGCTTCGGCGGCGGCGCGGCAGGTGTCTTCGCCTGCGGTGTGCCGGTCGGTCGCGCATTGGGCACGCAGCGCCTTGAGCCGCACGGGATCGGCGGCCAAGGTCGCGGCCAGGTCTTCGGCCGGCTGCTGGCCGCAAGCGGTCAGCAGCACGGCCAGCAGGACAGGAACGCATCGCATGGCCGCCCCCTGTCAGTTGTTGTAGAAGTTGACGGACTGCGGCGTGTACGGCGTGCCGGTGCCGAGGAAGCGCCGCCGCACTTCGCGGGCGCGCTCGGTCGCCGCCGCCTGCCGCGCCAATTCCAGCGAGGCCGCCCGGTCTTGCGTGATCTGGAGTTGCTGGGCCTGGATGGACTGCTTGGCCTGCAAAGCGAGAAGCTGGTTCGTCGCCTGCATGGCCTGCAAGGCACCCGTGGCCGATTGGCTTTGGCTCACGAGGTCGGCCAGCGCGCTTTCGTCTTGCGTCAGGTTCTGCGACACCTGCGCCTGCATCCGCATCGCGGTGTGCAGGCCGTCGAGCGTGTTCTTCCAGCGTTCGCGTGCGTCCTGTGCCATGCGGTCGCCGCTGATGGTGGCGGCGTACTGCTCCGGGTACAGGCGCGAGAACGTGGCATCCATGCTCTGCACGTCGTAGGCCAGCCCTTGCGCCTCGGCAATCAGGCGTTCAGTCGTGGCGAGCGTCGAGCGCAGCCGGTTGACGATGTTGAAGTCGAGATTCGCCAGGTTGCGCGCCTGGTTCATCAACATCTGCGCTTCGTTCTGGAGCTGGTTGATCTGGTTGTTGATCTGCTCCAGCGTGCGGATGGCAGTCAGCGTGTTCTGCACCAAGTTGACGGGATCAACGAAAGTGAGCGCCGCCGCTGGCTGAGCGAGCATCAGCGAGCCGGCCAGCGCGGCGGCGAGCGAAACGGAAAGTACACGGGTCTTCATGGCGAAATCTCCAGGGGTTGAGTAGCGAGGAAAGAAGCCGCCGACGGCGAGGACGGCAGCAGGTCGGCGGCCCAATCGAGGCCGCGATGGCGTAGCCACGCACCGGCGAAGCCGGGAGCGCCGGCCTGCGTCAGCACTCGGTCAATGTCGCGTTGGTCTTGCGGTGTGGATGCGCCCGAGAAGGCGAGCGCGGCTGGCCCCAGGTCGAGGTCGAACAGACGATTGCCCAGGCGCGATTGGTAGTAGTAGTCGCGCTTGGGCTGCGCGGTGGCGACGATTTCGATTTGCCGACTGTTGAGGCCAAAGCCCTCGTAGACCGTGCGAATCTGCGGCTCGGTCGCCTGCGGGTTGGGCAAGAAAATCCGGCTCGCGCAGCTTTCGATGATCGCGGGCGCGATGGTCGAATCCTTGATGTCGGCAAGCGACTGCGTGGCGAAGATCACCGACACGTTTTTCTTGCGCAGAGTTTTCAACCATTGCCGGATGCGTGCCGCGAAGGACGGTTCATCAAGGAATAGCCAGGCTTCATCGAGAATCAGCAGCGTGGGAGCACCGTCGAAACGTGCATCGAAGCGGGCGAACAAGTAGCGCAGCACCGCTTGCACGGCGGCGGGGCTGTGCATTAGCTCTTCCATCTCAAAGCCCTGCACGTCGCCGCTGCCGAGCCGGTCGCGGTCGGCATCCAGTAGCTTGCCGTGCGCGCCGCCCAGCACATACGGCGACAATGCCTGCCGCAGCGCGTTCGATTGCAGCAGCACCGAAAGCCCGGTCATCGTGCGCTGCTCCACCGGCGCACCAGCGAGGCTGCCGAGCGCCGACCAAATGGCGGCTTTCTCGTCGGGGCCGACGGTCACGCCTTCATGCAGCAGGCGGCCTTCGATCCACTCGGCGGCCCAGGTGCGATAGCCTTCGCTGTCGATACGGGCCAAGGGCTGAAAGGCAATGGCGCCGTCCGCGCCGAGGTCGTAGTGTTCGCCGCCCAGGCCCAGCACCGTCGCCCGCATGGATCGCCCCATGTCGAAGGCGAAGATGCGCGAGCCGCCATAGCGGCGGAACTGCAAGGCGAGCATCGCCAGCAGGACAGATTTTCCCATGCCCGTCGGCCCCGCGACCAGCGTATGCCCCACGTCGCCGATGTGCGTCACCAGCCGGAACGGCGTCGCGCCATCCGTGCGCGTGACGATCAGCGGCGGGCCGTCGAGATGGGCGTTTTTCTCCGGCCCAGCCCACACGGCGGACACCGGCATCATGTGCGCCAGATTCAGCGTCGAGACGATGGGCTGGCGCACGTTGGCATAGGCATTGCCTGGTATGGACGACAGCCACGCATCGACTGCATTTAAGGTTTCGGGGATGGTGACGAAGCCACGTCCTTGGATGACACGTTCCACCATGCGCAGCTTTTCGTCGGCTACGGCAGGGTCGTCATCGAACACCGTCACCGTGGCGGTGAGGTAGCCGAAGGCGACTTGATCGCTGCCAAGCTCTTGCAAGGCGGCATCCGCGTCGGCCGCCTTGTTGCTGGCATCCGTGTCCACCAGCGGCGATTCCTGCTGGAAGATGGTTTCGCGCAGTAGCGCAATGACATTCTTCCGTTTCGCAAACCACTGGCGACGCAGGCGGCCCAGCTCCTTTTCCGCCTCGGCTTTATCGAGGCAGAGAAACCGGGTACTCCAGCGATAGGCAAAGCCCAGGCGATTGAGGTCGTCCAGCAGGCCCGGCCAGGTCGAGGTCGGAAAGCCCCGCACCGACACCACGCGCAGATGCTGGTCACCCAGCATGGGCGCAAGGCCGCCGACTAGGGCGGAATCGGCCAGCAGTGCGTCGAGGTGGAAAGGCACCTCGGGCACGGCCAGCCGGTAGCGCCGCGTGGACACCGTGGCGTGAAGATAAGTCAGCGTCGCGGCATCGTCCAACCAGACGATTTCTGGCATCACGCCATCGAGCAGGTCGAAAACCCGATCCGTTTCTGCCAGGAAGGCGTCAAGCCGACCGCGCCAGTCCACACCATCGCCCGGCGCGTGCTCGTAGAGCAGCTTGGCTGCACGAGCGCGGGATTCCTCCGGCGGCAGATAGGCTAGCGTCAGGTGATAGCTGCTTTCGTAGTGGTTCCCCGATTCCTCAAAGGCAGCGCGGCGTTCTTCGTCCACCAGCCAGGACAGCGGTTCGGGAAAGTCGGAATGCGGATAGTCCGCGGCCGACTGGCGCTCGGCTTCCACGAACAGCGCCCAGCCCGAACCCAGCCGGCGCAACGCGTTGTTTAGCCGTGCCGTCGTGGCGATCAATTCGCCCTGCGTGGCGCTGTCCAGATCAGGCCCGCGAAAGCGCGCCGTGCGCTGAAACGAGCCATCCTTGTTCAGCACCACGCCCGGCGCGATCAGCCCAGCCCAGGGAAGCCAGTCGGCCAGCAAGGCGGGCCGCTGGCGGTATTCGGCAAGGTTAAGCATGGCGGCGTCTCCTACACGTCCAGCAGCGGCTTGTGCTTGATGTGCCGGGCGAAGACCTGCATGAACTGCGGATCGACCCTCGCGCCCCACACGGCCAGCGAGTGACCGACGATCCAGAGCACTACGCCAGGAATCCAGAGTTGCAGGCCCAGCCCGACGGCAGCGGCTAGCGTGCCGTTGGCAATCGCCACCGTGCGCGGTGCGCCGCCCATCAAGAGCGGCTCGGTCAGCGAGCGATGTAGCGGCACCTCGAAGCCGGCCGCGAAGCTATCCGGGCCACTCATACGACAGCCCCGCCGGAGAAGCTGAAGAACGACAGGAAGAACGAGGACGCGGCGAACGCGATGCTCAAACCGAACACGATCTGGATCAGCTTGCGAAAGCCGCCCGACGTGTCGCCGAAGGCGAGCGCGAGGCCCGTGGCGATGATGATGATGACCGCGACGATGCGTGCCACCGGCCCCTGAATCGACTCCAGAATGGATTGCAGCGGGCCTTCCCACGGCATCGAGGAGCCGGATGCCTTCGCCGTGCCCGCCGTCATCAGCATGACTGCGGCCAGCAGCAGGCCGTGGTGCGCGGGGCCGGCCAGCCGCCGCAGGCGTGCGATGGTTGAAACCGGATTTACGGAATTACGGAAAGCGTGAACGTGCATCTGCGTCATGGCAGTTCTCCAGGTAGGTCAAGGGACGAGGAAGGCGCAGCGGCATCGGCTGCGAGAGGAACCGGCATCAGCTCGGGAAACGGTGTTTCCAGCGCGTCCGCCAGGCGATAGCCGGTGCCGTCGAAACCGACGACACGGGCGATGCTTTCGACGCGGCGCTTGCGGCCACGCCCGGCGATGTGGATCACGACGTTGACCGCCTCGGCGATCAGCGCACGCGGTGGGTTCACCGCCACTTCAAGAATCAACTGTTCGAGGCGCAGCAGCGCGCCCAGCGCGGAACCGGCGTGGATGGTGGCGATGCCGCCGGGGTGGCCGGTGCCCCACACCTTAACCAAGTCCAGGGCTTCGCCGCCGCGTACCTCGCCGACGATCACGCGGTCGGGGCGCAGGCGCATCGTGGCCCGCACCAGCTCGGTCATAGACACGACGCCAGCGCGGGTGCGCAGCGGCACATGGTCGCGGGCTGCGCATTGCAGCTCGATGGTGTCTTCGAGCACAAGCACGCGGTCGCCCGTGGCGGCGATCTCCGCAAGCAAGGCATTGGCGAGTGTGGTTTTGCCGCTGCTCGTCGCCCCGGCGATCAGGATGTTCTGGCGCTCACGCACGGCGCGGCGCAGGAACTCGGCCTGGCCTGTGGTCAAGATGCCGTCGGCCACATAGCGATCCAGCCCGATGATGCTCACGGCGCGCTTGCGCAGCGCGAAGGCTGGGCCGGGCGCTGCGGGCGGCAAGATGCCCTCGAACCGCTCGCCGGTTTCGGGCAGCTCGGCGGTCAGCAGCGGCCGCCCGCGATGCACCTCTGCGCCGACGTGCGCAGCCACCAGCCGGATGATGCGTTCGCCATCGTCTTGGGACAGCTCCACGCCCAGCGGCATGCGGCCCGATGACAACCGATCCACCCATAGGGTGCGGTCGGGGTTGAGCATGATTTCCACCACGTCGGGGTCGGCCAGCGCAGCGGCGATGACTGGCCCCATTGCCGTGCGCAGCATCTGGATACGGCGATCCAGAGAGGTTGCGGCGGATGAGAGTTCGGGCGGGGTTTGCGGAATGGCGCTCATGAGGCACGCTCCTGCGCTTCAGCCAGTGCCTCCGCGTCATCCATTCGCGCCGGGTCGGGGTGTAGTTCCTCCACCACGTCGCGCACCAGGCTGCGGCCGCGCAGCAGGTGACGGCCAAGCTGTTCCACGAATTGCTCGAAACGCGCTTTGCCCTGCGCGCGGGCTGCGTCCTGATGGGCTTCGGGAATCGGGGTGCTGACGGTCAGGAAGTAGCGGATGAACAGCGCCAGTGTTTCGATCTGGATGTTCTGGTCGCGCTCCATGCGCTCGGCCTGCCGCGACAGGCGATCGAGCCGCTTGGCGATGGCCGCCTCGCGCTGGTCGCCAGCATCGGGCGATAGCCACGACGCGAGCGCCGCCGCGACAATGGACGACTTGGACACGCCTTTCTTGGCGGCCAGTTCTTCGAGACGCTTGGCGTGCTCGGGCTGAATGAACAGATTGAGGCGGTATTGGCTCATAAGTCGATTCCGTCGTTGGGGTCGAGGGAAGCCAGCCGGGCCGTGCGCTGCATGGCCGGGTCGAGCTGGCCGGGGAGAGACGCCAAACCAGGCAGCGGCAGGTCGTCGTCGTCATCGAGCAGAGTCAGGTCATGGCCGGCGAGCAGCGGTTCGGGGCTGTATTCGCTGACTTCGGATAGCTCCGGCTGTCGGCGTGGGCCGCCGTCATCGGCGGTGCCTGTGCCATCGCCGGACAGGCCCGCAGCCCGGACCGTTGACACGGCTGGGATCGATAGGCCGCTCCAGTCGTCGGGCCGGGCCGGTGGCGCGTCCGCGTATTGCCCGGCCGCGAGCACAGGCGGCGGTAAAACGCGGTTCTTGAAATTCGCGTCGGCGTAGTAGCGCAGCTTCTTGGCCTTGATCGGTGCCACGCTGGACACCATCACCACAGCTTCCTCAGTCGGAAGCTGCATCACTTCACCGGGCGTCAGTAGCGGGCGGGCCGTCTCCTGCCGCGACACCATGAGGTGCCCCAGCCACGGTGCCAATCTGTGCCCGGCATAGTTGCGCTGCGCGCGCAGTTCGGTAGCGGTGCCAAGCGTTTCGGAGATCCGTTTCGCAGTGCGTTCATCGTTGGTGGCGAACGTCACGCGGACATGGCAGTTATCCAGAATCGAATGGTTCTGGCCGTAGGCTTTGTCGATCTGGTTGAGCGATTGGGCGATAAGAAAACTGCGGATTCCGTAGCCCGCCATGAAGGCAAGCGCCGTCTCGAAGAAGTCCAGGCGGCCCAGCGCCGGGAACTCATCGAGCATCAGCAGCAGCTTGTGGCGGCGTTCGATGCCGTCGCTGCCGTCGAGCGATTCGGTGAGCCGTCGGCCGATCTGGTTGAGGATCAGGCGAATGAGCGGTTTCGTCCGCGAAATATCCGAAGGTGGCACTACCAGATAAAGCGACACCGGATGCTCGGACGCGATCAGGTCGGCGATACGCCAGTCGCAGCGCGAGGTGACTTCGGCCACCGTGGGGTCGCGGTAGAGGCCCAGGAACGACATGGCGGTGCTCAACACGCCGGAACGCTCGTTGTCCGACTTGTTGAGCACTTCGCGCGCCGCCGAAGCGACGACTGGATGCGGGCCACCACCTTCCACGTTCACGAGGTGCTGTGTGGTCATCATCCGGTGCAAGGTCAGCTCGAAGGGGCTGGCCGGATCGGAGAGGAAATTGGCGACGCCGCGCAGCGTCTTGTCCTCGCCCGCGTAGAGCACATGCAGGATGGCCCCGACCAGCAGCGCGTGCGAAGTCTTCTCCCAATGGTTGCGCTTCTCAAGCGCGCCTTCTGGATCGACCAGAATGTCGGCTATGTTCTGTACGTCACGCACTTCATGTGCGCCGCGCCGAACTTCTAGCAGCGGGTTGTAGGCCGCCGACTTCGCATCGGTCGGATTGAACAGCAGGCAGTGTGAGTAGCGTGAGCGCCAACCTGCGGTGATCTGCCAATTCTCGCCCTTGATGTCGTGGACTACGGCGGATGCAGGCCAAGAAAGCAGCGTCGGCACCACAAGGCCGACGCCTTTGCCTGAGCGCGTGGGCGCGAAAGTGAGGATGTGTTCCGGGCCTTCATGCCGAAGGTACTTGCCATCGTGCTGACCGAGGAACACGCCGATCGGCTGCGTAAGGCCGGCTTTGCGAATGTCCTCCGTACTTGCCCAGCGTGCCGAGCCATAGGTCGTGACTAGGCGTGATTGACGAGAGCGCCAGATCGACATGCAGACTGCGACCACCACCGCCAGCAAGCCACTGCCACCCGCTATGGCACCGCCCGTGTCGAAAACGCGTGGCGCGTAGGCATCGAAGAAGAACCACCACTCAAACAGCTTCCACGGGAGGTAGATCGGTGTGCCGAGGAAATCAAACCAGGGGGAGCCAAGGCGTACCTGATAGCCAAGGGCTGCTGCCGTCCATTGTGTGGCGCCCCACACACCCGCGATCACGATGCCGAATACCACGGCTATCTGACCGAACAGCACATTCGTACCTTGCATAGCCCCGCCTCCAATCTCTCCTACGCTGATTCCCTTGGGAAACGCGGCTTAGAAATGTGCCGCAGGCGTCAGGATCGGTGCTGGCTTAGTGCCGGTCAAAGACCGTTTGGGGCAGAAAGGTCGATAAGAAAGAATGAATTCGCGCTGTGTCTAGCCAGGGAGTGACTCCGTAAGCGCCGGCGAATATCAGCGTGCCGAACAGAAGATTCAGGCAGACTAGCGAATTGCTGAATTGCTGAATTGCTGAATTGCTGAATTGCTGAATTGCTGAATTGCTGAATTTCAGAATTTGGGGGATTCTTTGGGCGGTGTGTATGGCGTTTTTCCGTCGCCGTAGAACCGCTTACGTGTTGCCTCCGCTACCCGGTTGCAAAGCAGTTCGCCCAAAGTAGGCCGATCCGTCTTGCATTGCTGGCGCAACTTCTTGAGCTGTTCCGGGTCTGCCACCAGCTCTTCTACTGTCGGGGTTTTCTTTTCTGCACTAGTGGCTTTGTGCGGTTTATCAGATTGACCGCATGCGACTAGCATTGCAGCGACGAGCGTGATGGCGAGTCTCATGGCATCAATTCCTCCGGAAGATCGGGATTTCGGCTTTTTGTTGACCTGAGAAACTCTGGCAATTCGATGGCCTGTACTCGCTGAATGAAGCGCGCAAGCTCGTCAAACGGATCGCCTTCAAGTCTGAGTAGATAGGTCGTCAAAGGTGGTACGCGTGTCGAAAGCGGCCTCGCCACGACTCCTGGCTCTCGGGAGGCTGCAATGTGTGCAGCCCCTGTAAGTCCGAGTGCAAAACCGGCAGATACCAACGCCATCATCAGGTCGAAAGTGGTAACCCGCTCGGCAACTAGAGGCTGCATTTCAGCCCGGCTAAGTACTCGCTCAATGTGCTTGGCGTGGCCCTCGCACACTTGAGGATCAGATAGCACTAGCGGGTAGCGCAGCAGTTCATCCAATGGAATTCGCTTAAGAGCCAGCAACGGATGCCGAGCTGGCAGCGCCACCATAAGCGTGTCAGTCCACGCGGGAAGTGCGACGATTCCATCACCTACGTCGTCGGACTGTGCAAAGCCGACGTCATACAGGTCGTCGTGCAATCCTTTGATTTGTTGGGATAGTGGCACCTCAAAAAAGCGAATCTCAACCTCGGGCTCCTCCTCGCGACACAACGCCAATAGGGCTGGTAAGCACAGTAGTGTTGCGCCGTCTGACAAGGCGACGCGGAGTTGTCCATGAAAGCCATTTTTTGCTGCCTTCACGCAGTCCCGCGCCTGTTGCAAGGATGCGAACACCCGAGGTGCGTGCTCCATGAGCATCAACCCAGCTCGTGTCAAACGCGTGCTTCTCGTGTTCCGAATAAAGAGCTGTGCTCCTAACTCCTCTTCGAGTTCTTTGATCGTGCGAGACAGTGGGGACTGCTCAATATGCAGTTTCGCAGCGGCGCGAGCGAAGTGAAGTTCCTCGGCGAGCGCCATAAAACAACGTAGATGTCGAATTTCCATGCGTCCCCTACTAATCGTCGATCTATTCAGTATTTAAAACTCGCTGCCATGCTGCGTTCTTCCAACTCAAGGACTCAGGGTGAAGATTGCAGATTCACATGCTCTGGCGAACCAGAAAGCGCTTTAGCGAGAACACCCCATTGCACGGCTGCGTCGGCGCGAGCACGGACCAGAGCCGCTCGCTGGGACAAGGTGCCACGCTCCGCTTCTGAAACAACGGTCGCATCCACCTGTCCCGCCTCAAAGAGGCGTCGACTGCGGTCAAGGAGTCGATCAGCGACGACAAGACCATCGACCTGATGCTGCAGAGAAGTCCGCTGGGTCTGCCAGCCCAGATAAGCGTTCTCCACATCCTGAAGCGCAAGCAAAACCGTGCGTTCCAGGTCAGCCTGTGCGCCGCGACTGCGTGCTGAGCCCTCGTCGATTCCCGCTTGTATTGCTCCACCGTCAAAGATCGGAAGCGTCACACCCAAGCCCAGAGAGAAAATGTTCCCTGCCACACGTGTTCCGTTGTTCTCGAAGCGTTGGCGCCCACCACTCAAATCGAGCACAAGTTTGGGGAACCGCTCGCCTTCTGCTGCGTTCCATCGCGCCGTCGCCGCTGCAAGACGCGCCTGCGCGGCTCTGACGTCGGGGCGCTGCTGCAGCAATTCGCCTGGCACGCTTCTGGGAGTCCAATCGGGCATGGTGAGAGAGGCAAGCGCAGGACCGCTGCCAAGCGCCCCCGGAATCCGGCCAACGAGCACATCCAAGGCATGCGTTGCTTCGCCGCGTACGCGTCGCAACTGCTCTTGCTCCACCCGGAGGGCGATGACCTCGGAACGCGTGCGTTCAATGTCAAAGCCCGTAGCTTGACCTGCCTTGAACTTCTGCTCTGTCAGACGCTCAAGGCGCTCGGCGACTTGAAGTCGCTCTTTTGCCAGATCTTCCAGCTCTGCCGCCTGCCGCTGCTGCAGTGCAGCGGACACTGTCTCAAAGGCGATCTGCCAACGTGTCGCGAACCAGTTCTGTTCGACAGCAACTGCGTCCATCCGTGCGCCATCAGCGGCATGCGAGAGGCGGCCCGCTAGATCAACTTCCCATGAAGCCGACAGCGGAAGCCTGGCATCGCTGCTGATGGTCGGTGCCAAAGAAAAGTCGCGCGCGCGCGTTGCTTGGGGCGTGAGCGCCAAGCTAGGGAACATTGAAGCGCGTGTACGTCGGGTGATCGCCACAGCTTCATCAATCCGCGCTCTTGCAATAGCGAGATCGGTGTTGTGCTCCAGCGCGTTGCGCACCAGCGCGTCAATCAGCGGATCACCGTACGCCGTCCACCACTCGGCCGGGAGTGCTTGTGCTGGCACCTGCTGCACAGCCAGACCCGCTTCGTTCATGAATTTGGCCGGAACCTCAACGCGTGATGTCTCCACCCTGTGAGGCGAGTGGCTGCACGCGGCGAGAAGCGTGATCGATAGGAATGCAACAGCAGTAAGGCCGCGGCGGGCGTAGGGATCGGACATGTTGAGCCACTAGGTTGTGAATTGAGGAGGCCGTCTTGACGGGCATAGTTCATGGCGTGTACTATACCGTCCAGACGATTCAAAAATCAAGCATCTTTGGAGTTTCACCATGGCAACTCGTATGAAATCAAGCCCAGAGGAGTCGCATTCGGCGGACAACGGCGCTGAAGCCCCCTCCATCTCTAAGAAAGCGCAACAAACACGGGAGCGCATCCTTCAAGCTGCGCGTGACGTAGTCATGGAGGGAGGTGCCGGGCACCTAACGCTTGACGCGGTCGTTGCACGGGCAGGAATGAGCAAAGGTGCGTTCCTGTACCACTTCAAGACCAAGCGCGATCTGCTCCTCACGATGATTGATGACCAGGTCTCGGCGTTTGATGGCGGGCAGGAAGAGCGAGAGCTGCCATTCGTCGGCGATCCAGACCCTTGGCTATCCAGCCAGGTCTCGGCTATGCCTGACGGCGGGATGCAAAAGATGAGCGCTGCATTGCTGGCGGCCGTGGCTGAAGACCCCACGCTGCTTGAGCCTGTGCGCGGCTGGTACCGCAGGCAGTACGAGAACGCGAGCAAATCTCCACGCGGCACCGATATCGCCGGAATCGTTCTATTTGCCTTGGACGGAGTCTTCCTCGCCGAAATGATGGGTTTTCCGACGTTTGCTGCCGAAGACCTTTCTCGACTCATGCACACCCTCCAGGCGCTCGCCCGCGGCGATCTGGAACTCACCCCTATTGATAAACGCTGATGAAAGGCCTTCCCGTGTCTTGCGCTCCTTTTAAATCCCGGTCCTGGCAAATGCAGAAAGTCGGCCTCGCGTTTGCTCTGCTCGCATTGCTTGCCGGCTGCGGTGGTCAAAAGGAGCCTGCTTCCGATCCCCCGAGAGCGGTCAAGCTGCTTACCGTGGGTGATGTAGCTTCTGTAGCCAATCGCATTGAACTGAGTGGCCTAACTCGTTCCAGTGAGCGGAGTACCTTAGGCTTCGAGACTGGCGGGCGGATCAGTAAGCTTCATGTGGACGTGGGAGACCGCTTCTCTCGCGGACAGCTTCTGGCTGAGTTGGATGTTCAGCCTGAGCAACTCCGCCTGGAGCAGGCTCGGGCGGCACTCGCTGCAGCGGAAGCCGCATTGGCAGACAGAATCGTTCAAACAACGCAGCAACGGGGGCTGCTTGAGGGCAACGTGATATCCCCCGCGGCATTCGAGAGTGTGAAAGCACAGTTGGTTGCTGCTGAAGGCCAGGTACGCAATGCAAAGGCCACATTGCGCCTCGCCGAGCGTGCGAGACGGGGTACCGCCATTCATGCGCCATTTGACGGCGTCGTCGCGGAGAAGCTCGCTCTGCCTTTCACTGATATTGCAGCCGGAGCGCCCGTGCTTCAAGTGGATGGACTGCGCAGCGGCGTAGAAGTCCTTGCGACTGCATCGACGACCCAAGCAGTGCACATCAAAGTTGGGCAAGTCGCAGAACTGCGTCTGAGCGAGTCAGCAAGTCCCGTTCGTGCTTCGGTACAACGCATTGGCTTGCGTGCAGAAAATGGCTCACTTTTGCCTGTCGTGCTAGTTCCTCAAGATGCCACTCAGGCGCGCAGTCTTCGACCCGGGTCAGCCGTTCAAGTATTGCTGAAGGCGCCGGAAGCGAAGGATGCCTCACCAGACCGCCTGATGCTTCCCTATTCGGCACTGGTGCTCAGTGAGAAAGCGGGACAAGCCGCAGTGTTTGTGTATGACGTGACGGGGAAGAAGGTGCACCGCAGGGAAGTGCAGTTCCAGAGCGAGCCAGGCGGCGACAACGTTCGCGTCGTGGGTGGCCTGAAGCGGGGCGAGATGGTGGTCGCGGCTGGCGCGGGCTGGCTGACGAACGGACAACAAGTCACTCCACTCAAAGCCACGACTCAATTGGCCGGACGCTGACGCGCTATAGGAAGACGTCGCTATGAAGATCACAGAAATGGCGCTGCGCGCCAGCAGACTCACCTACCTTGCCGCGGTCATCATTCTTGTTGCCGGCATTGCCACGTTCCTCAATTTCCCTTCGCAGGAAGAGCCATCGGTCACGATTCGAGATGCGGTTGTCGCCGTTCTGAACCCTGGCATGCCGGCTGAACGCGTCGAACAATTGATTGCGCGCCCGATTGAAGAGCGCTTGCGGGAGCTGGCCGAGGTCAAGCGCGTAACCACGACCGTTCGCGCGGGCGGGGCCGTCATACAAGTCACGATCTGGGAGCGGTACACCGACCTAGCCCCCATTTGGCAGCGCGTGCGTGCAAAGGTTGCCGATGCTCAACCGATGCTCCCCCAGGGAACGTTGGGGCCGTTTGTCAACGACGACTTTGGCCGTGTTGCCGTGGCGTCCATTGCTGTGACTGCTCCAGGCTACTCCATGAGCGAGATGCGGGTTTCGCTGAAAGAGATGCGCGACCGCCTGTACGCGCTTCCTGGCGTTGATCGCATCAGCTTCTATGGTCTGCAGGAAGAGCGCGTCTATCTTGAATTTGACCGGCCCAAGCTAGCCCAGCTTGGATTGACCCCTCAAGGGGTGATCGATCAACTCGTTAAACAAAACGTCGTTCTTTCAGGCGGGCAAATCGCCATCGGCGGCATCAACGCTTCGCTGGCCGTTAGTGGAGAGGTTCGCGACGCTGCATCGCTGCGCGCATTGCCGATCATGATGGCGCAAGCTCAGGGTGTGCGCGGTGCTTCTCCTGCTCCTTCAATTTCACTGGGAGAACTTGCGCAGGTGCAGGTTCAACCTGCAGATCCACCTGAGTCCGCCGCAATCTATAAGGGCCAGCCTGCCGTGGTGATGGCAGTGTCCATGACTTCGGGCCAGAACGTGGAGCAATTCGGCGCGGCCCTCAAATCCCGCGTGGCCGAGCTTGAGAAACTTCTACCCGCAGGTTTCGAGCTGTCCTATGTGACATTCCAGGCGGACATCGTTAAGCACGAGATGGGCAAGATGAACCAGGTGATGATCGAAACGATCGTCATCGTGCTTGGCGTCGTCGTCCTATTCCTGGGCTGGCGCACAGGAATCATCGTCGGCATGATCGTACCGCTGACCATTCTGGGGGCGCTGATTGTGATGCGCGCGTTGAACATCGAACTGCAGAGCGTTTCGATGGCCGCCATCATCATCGCGCTGGGTCTTTTGGTAGACAACGGCATCGTGATTGCCGAAGACATTGAACGGCGCCTGGCTGCTGGGGAAGACCGCAAACAGGCTTGTCTCGAAGCTGGCCGCACGCTTGCACTGCCACTGCTGACGTCCTCCTTGGTCATCGTCATCGCTTTTTCACCGTTCTTTTTTGGACAGAGTGCGACGAGTGAATATCTGCGCTCTCTGGTCATCGTCCTTGCGCTCACCTTGCTCGGATCTTGGCTGCTCTGCCTGACCGTCACACCTCTGCTGTGCTACCACTTCGCCAAAGTGCATCATCAGCCAGCAGACGACGCGCAGACCTACAACACACGCTTCTATCGCGGCTATCGCAAGGTGCTTGAGTGGGTACTCGGCCACAAGGCGATCTACGTCGGTGTGATGACGGGCGCATTGGCCGTCGCTCTGTACGGATTTACGACACTGCCATACGACTTCTTGCCGAAGTCCGACCGTGTGCAATTCCAGATACCTGTTCAACTCGCACCAGGAACGGATTCACGCCTCACGCTTGCGAAAGTGAAGGAGGTCAGTGGCTGGCTCGGCGATCAAGAAATCAACCCCGAAATTACGGATCACATTGGCTACGTGGCTGACGGTGGACCGCGCTTCATCCTCGGATTGAATCCACCGTTGCCAGCATCGAACATTGCGTACTTCGTCGTGACGGTCAAGACAGGCACCAACATTGATGCGGTGATTGCCCGGACGCGGGCTTATTTCGCCCAGCATCATGGAGAGGTACGCGCAGAGCCTCAGCGGTTCTCGTTAGGTACTACCGAAGCTGGCACAGCCGTCTACCGGGTCAGCGGGCCGGATCATGAGGTGCTGATGAATGCGGCGGCGAAAATTGAGTCCGCGCTACGGGAGCTGCCAGGTACGGCCAACATCAAGAACAACTGGGACACTCGTGTCGGCCGTCTCGATGTTCGAGTCGATCAAGACCGTGCGCGACGTGCTGGCGTTACCACCGACGACATCGCCGCCTGGCTTGGCACCCGTTACATCGGCCAGTCGATCTCGGTGATCCGCGATGGTGATACCAGCGTGCCAATCGTGATGCGTGGGACGTCCAGTGATCGGCGCAGTACTGCAGACGTAGGTGCGACGACCATCTATCCTGCGTCGGGTGGACAACCCGTTTCTCTTGCTCAAGTGGCCGATGTCACGCTGTCCAGCGAGCCGTCCGTTATTCAACGCCGCAATCTCATTCGTACGGTTACGGTTCAGGGGCAGAACACGGCATACACCGCGCAAGAGATCGTGGATCATCTCGCACCTAGGATCGCTGCAATCGAACTACCTGCAGGCTATGCCATAGAGCTTGGTGGAGAAATTGAAGAATCAGCTGAATCGAATGCTTCGCTTTCGCACTACATGCCGTTTGCTCTTCTGGCGATGCTGCTGCTGTTCATCTGGCAGTTCAACTCGTTCCGCAAGCTGATCGTCATCCTAGCAACCATTCCGTTCACGTTGATTGGTGTCGTGATTGCATTGAAGGCGACAGGGACGCCTTTCAGCTTCATGGCGACCTTTGGTGTGCTCGCGCTTTTTGGAATCATCGTCAACAACGCTGTTCTGCTGCTCGAACGCATTGAACAGGGCCTCGCGGAAGGGCTCGCGCGGCATGAGGCCCTGGTGGGGGCGGCGATGCAGCGGCTGCGTCCGATCGTGATGACGAAGGTGACCTGTATCGCCGGTCTGGTGCCACTGATGTTGTTTGCAGGTCCGCTGTGGAAGGGCATGGCCATCGCCATGATTGGTGGCTTAGCGCTTGGCACTCTCGTGACGCTGGGATTGATCCCGCTGCTCTACGAAGTGCTGTTTGGGATGAAGTGGCCCGGCAGAAAGCAGCGTCAAGAAGCGACGCGACATCCGACGCAGCCGATTTAAACCATCTGATCAACGTGTTAGGCCCCGTCATGTCCCGTAGCTGGGGCAACGCAGGGGGCTGATTCAGCGTTATTGGAAAGACTCTAGGAATAAAACTAACTGTCGCCAACCTGCCGATTTTGTCGATGGTTGGATGGCTAAGTTTTTCTGAATAGATTTGGAGAAATACATGAACCCGCTGATGTGGAATCCATGGCTAGTGCTTCTGCTTGCTGGACTTTTCGAAATAGGTTGGCCACTCGGCCTCAAGCTGGGTGCAATCAATGTGGCGATGCGCTACGTGGGGCCGGCCATTGCGGTTGCCTGTATGGCAGCCAGTGGATTTTTCCTATGGCTATCACTCAAGCATATTCCCATGGGAACAGCCTATGCGGTCTGGACCGGCATCGGTTCACTAGGTGCATTTCTTGTGGGTGTGTATGTGTTCGGTGACACGGCTTCCTTGATACGTTGGGCCGGCATTGCGCTTGTTGTCTCCGGAATTGTCTGTTTGAAAATGGGATAAGCGAAACTTTCTATGAATACCTCTATTTCACCGGCCCGGCTCCTTCTGGTGCTAAGCCTTGCTGCGACCTTGTCTGGCTGTGCATCAAACGGAATGACGAGATCTGCGTTTCTTGGTAATTACGATGCATTGGAAAAAACGAAGTACGAGAACGTTTTACTCTTTAAAGCGCCTGGCTTTGAGCCCCGTCATTACCGGGAAATAGTAGTCGAGGGTGCTCAGATAGTGACGGGAACTGGACGCATTGATGGTCTTGACTCGGAGCAAGTGCGTGAGCTTCTCGATCATGTCAACAGTGAACTGCGACACCTCCAAACCAAGTCCGAAGCTCCCTCCTCGTCAGGCCGCATACGTGTGCGTGTGGCAATTACGACCATTGAGACACCTAATCGAGCAGTCAATACCCTAACGACGTTGCTTGTTGGGCCAGTGACAACCGGCGGAGCCAGTTTGGAGTTCGAGGCAGTAGATGAACAAACAGGTCGTCGAGTTGCTGCTGCTAGCTGCTTCGGGCACGGCAACGCTCTCGCTGATTTCAAAGGGTCCTATACACTGCTCGGACATGCAAAGTCTGCAATCTCCACCTGCCTTGAACAGATCAATAGCGCTTGGAGAAGTGCTGACTCGTGAATAGCATTTATTCCATACCTGCGCGCGCCACAAGCAAAGTGCGAGAAACCCCATTAAGAGGGTTGGTGGGGTGCCTTTCTTGGATCGCCAGCATCATTCTGAATTCGCTCGGTTCCACCGCAAAATTGCCGTGGCCTTTCGTTCTTTTCTATTCGAGAGGTTGCGCGATGCTATTTGCGGGGGTAAAGCGACTGGAGGCGTGTAGATCCACGCGGTTGGGTTTGGCCTGCGCGATGGCGATGGTAGTTCTGACAGGGTGCTCCACCTACCGTCCTTGGATCAACCCACCACTTTCCGAGGCCACCTTAGTGGCTTCCGCCGAGGGCGACCAACGCATCCGGCCGCCAGAGGTCAACCAACCGGTCGTTGTCGCGGTAACACTGTCAGGTGGAGGCGCGCGGGCGGCGGCCTTTGGCCTGGGCGTGCTGCGCGAACTCAAGGCCACACGCTTCGCTCTAGAGGGCCAGGAGACAACTCTGCTGGACCAGGTGTCTTTGGTCAGCGGCGTGTCGGGGGGCAGCATCCTTGCCGCGCATTTCGCGGCATTCGGCGATGCCACGCTGACTCGTTTCGAACCGGATTTTCTGCTTGTACCCTTTGAGGCGCGACTCGTACGTGAAGCTCTCTGGCCTGCGCGTCTCTATCGACTAACTTCACCTTGGTTTGGACGCAGCCAGATCTTGGCTCAACGCCTGGACGAACTTTTCGAAGGTCGCACCTTTGGTGACGTGCGTCGACGACCGGGCGCGCCCGATCTGATGATCACGGCAACCGACCTCACTACCGGTGCCCCTTTCGATTTCACTACCGAGCAGTTCCGGCTAATCTGTTCCGACCTCGATGCCACGCCGCTGTCTTTCGCGGTGGCGGCCTCGTCGGCAGTGCCGCTGCTGCTGTCGCCCGTAACGGTACGAAACAACGCGAATACTTGTCCGCCGCCTCTTCGATCTTTGCCTATCCGTGGGCAAGATTTCAGATCACGCATCCTGCAAAGCAGCATAGACAGCTACCGCAATGCGCAGGATCGGCCCTTTATCCACCTCGTAGACGGTGGTGTCTCCGACAACCTCGGCGTACGTCTGATGCTAGACCGGCTAGTAGCTTCGGGCTCAATGAGCGCCAACTTCTCGGACGTCAAGCCCGGAAGCCTGCGCCGACTCGTGTTGGTGACTGTGAACTCCGAACGCGGCCTGAGCGAGCGCGTGGACAGTAGCGACCGAGTCCCCAGTACGACGCAAGTACTTGAGTCGCTGATCTTCGGTGCAGGCGCTCGCGAGACCCAGGTGACGCTGGCCATGCTTAACGACGACCTGCAGCACTGGCGTTCCGAGATTGCTCGCACCCGTGGCCAAGCGGACAGCCCCTTTGCGGCCGACGCAGAAATCTACGTAGTAAGCGTAAGTCTGAACGACGTGCCGGACGACAAGATCCGGCATTCGCTGCTGCGCGTGCCCACAGCCTTCACGATCGAGGCTACGGATGTCTTGGACCTGCAAACTGCGGGAGGCGAAGCACTGAGGCAATCCAAGGAGTTTATGGCATTGATTGAATCTCTAAGAAGAATCACAGCAGCCAAGCAGACTGCGCCTGGTACTCAGCTTCCCTTGATATCTAACTGATACCGATACTGGGCTTTCGTCCAAGTTCCCAAGAGGCACTTCCGCCGATAACCTTTGCGGCAAGCTGTTGTCCCAGTCGCGGCTCAATTACCGGCCGCCACGGCACAAGGCTGAACCCCATGCCGTCATCGAGCATCGCGTAGCGCCCGCTGGCGAGCATAATGGAACGCCGGTAGATACCGGCTACGCGCTGCCCGTCGGCCACCGGGCGATGCTCTAGGCCGGTTTCCGCCGCAATGTCTTTCGCGGCCTGCACTAGTTCCCGATTGCGTAGCGTGCCCAGCAGGTTGCGCGCGAGGATGACGCGCTGCCCGCGGCGCTGTGCCAGCCCCTGTTCTTCGAGGAAATCGGCTCGCTGCTGTATGGCCTGCTTGGTATCACCGCCAAAGCCCAAGTTGCCCAGCCCACGGCCACCGCCGATCAGTTGCTGGTCAAGCCAAGTCGCGCCGATGACGCGGGCCTGCCGTTCAATAGGAAGGTGTGATTTCAGCTCTACGGCTACATCGCCCAGCCGTTGCGCGTCGTATTGGCGGCCACGCTCGGCCAGGTCGTCCGGTACCTTCCATAGCCCTTCGGCCACGCGCTCCACGATGCAAGCCCGGCGCAGGGCTTCCAGCCGCCGGACATGAGCGGCGACGACTTCCTGCGGGTCGCGTCCGGGCGTAGCCCGGCCCTGCTCGATTACCAGGTGATGATCGGTGCGGTACAGGCCATCGCTCGCCAGCGAGGCGATGTTCTTGTCGGCCGTGCGCACCTCAGTCGAACCCTTCACCTCTACCACAGCGCCCGTGGGATAGTTCGCCAGTTCGTCGCGGGCGTTCAGTGCAACGTAGTGGGCCTTACCGTCCGTGCCGTCGATGATCAGATAGCCTCGGTCGTGCAACTCATCGGCAAGCCCCTTCGCGGCCACGCGGCCGATGAGGCTGCGACCATCGTCGCCCGGCTCGAACACCGCCAGCTCACGCGGCTGGCCGCTCATGGCCCGCTGCATCGTTCGGATGATGTCGCCACGCTCACCCAGGGCACGCAAGGTCTTCTCGGCATCGGCATGAATGGCCCAGGTGCCGGGCTGCACCTCGTCGGCTAGGCCCAGGCGCTGCAAGCGTTGCAGGCGGCCGATCAGCAGCAGGCGCTGGCGTTGCAACCTCGGCTCGTTGAGCCGTTCGACATGCACCCGGCCATCCTCGCCGGTCTCGCGCTGCAAGGTGCGATCCAGGCTCGTCCACCGCTCCTGTTCCACCTCGCGCCTCAAGGTCTGCTGAATCTCCAGTTCGGTGCGCGGCCCCAGCCACTCGGTCGCCAGCTCGGCGGCGCGATGGCGGAAGCCGTGGGCGATGTAGTCACCCGCGATGATGAGGTCTTTGCCGGTGTCGTCGCGCCCGCGCACGATCAGGTGGGTGTGCGGGTTGTCGGTGTTCCAGTGATCCACCGCCACCCAATCCAGCCGCGTGCCCAGGTCGGCTTCCATGCGGCTCACCAGATGCCGGGTGTAGGTGCGCAGGTCGTCCAGCTCGGCCCCGTCCTCGGGCGAGACGATGAAGCGGAAATGGTGCCGGTCGTCGGCGCAGCGTTCCTTGAAGGCGTCCAGATCGGCTTCGTCGGCCTGTGGCCCGTAGCCCCGGCCCGGTTCGCCATCGCGACCCGCGCCGTCGCGCTCGATGTAGCGCAGGTGCTTGGCGAGCGATTGCGGGCTGGCCCGCTGGTGATTGACCAGCAAGGTCTTGATGGTCACGCGCCGCGACATGGGCATTAGCTTCGCCCCGGCGAAGCGCGCCGCCGTGTGGCCACGTCCGAGCCGAGAGCCGGGCCGCTGGCCGGTGCCAGCCGCGCCAGGACGGCGTACTGCCGACTTGCCGCTGCTGGCTTTGCCGGCCTGCTTGAGCACCTTGGAAACGAAGCTCTGCCCCTGGCCCTTGCCCCGGTTCTTCGGGGCGCTGGGGCGCACGCGAAAGTCGTCGTCGCGGCGGTCGGTCATGGCTTCGCTCCCTGCAAGCTCTGGCGTGTCCTGTCGTGCGAAGCACGCGGACATGCCTGCATTGGCGCGGGCCTCGCGCCATACGCGGCACGGCGGCGAAGCCGCTGCGTGCCGCGCCAACCCCACGTGCAGACTGGCGTTCGACGCGGCCCGGTGTCGCGTCCTTTTGTCTTGCCTTCCGCCTTTGCCCCTCGCTGGCGCTCCGGGCAGCGGCGGCCCGGCGGCGCTGCTGCGCGAGCAGCCAGCGCGCCGGCGAACGCGGCGACGGCCGCAGGCCGGCAGCGTTCGAGGCAAGACGCCTGCACATGGGAAGGCGGCGCGAAGCGCGGCGCGGATGCGCTCGCACTGCACGCGCGATGACACGCGGAACACCACAGGATCGACACGCCTGATAGCACGATGATGCGCAGCGAATCGGCGGCGATCATGGGCGCTTCTCCAGCCAGACCGGGTGCGCGACGCCGATCACGGCGGATGCGGCAACCGGCCCGAAATACCGGCTGTCGAACGACGACGGGTTGGTCACGCTCAACAGGAAAAGCTCGCCGGGTTCAAGGCGGCGGCACTGCTGCCAGGATGGCAGCGGGCGGCCCCAGCGGTCGGCGAGCAGCGCGGCGGCCAAAGGCACGCCGTCGATGCGGACGATGCCGCCAGCGATGCACACCTCCTGCGGCGCGACGGCACCCACGCGCTTGAGCAACGGCACGCGCGCCGGCAGGTAGCCGCGCTGCGCGGCCAGCGCGGCGGCGTCTGGCGGCAGCGTGGTCAGCACGATGGAGCCGACGCGCGGCGCATCGGGTGGTGCGATGCGATACCAGCCCACCGGAACGCTGTCGGACGGGTTGTAGATCAGGCGCGGCATCGGATGCACGAAGGACGCCCAGGCGAGCGCAGCGAGGCCGCAGGCGGCGAAGCCCGCGAGCACGATGCGAGCGCGCAGGCGCGAGCGAGGACGCGGTGCCTTTCCAGTGGTGTTGGCGCCAGTGGAAACGGCGGTCATGGCAGCACCCTCCCGGCTAACCAGGCGGCGTGCCGCTCGGCGGTGTACTCGGGCAGCGGCAGGCGCGCGGCGAGCCGGTTGGCGAGCGTGCGCCAGTACGCAGGCGAGACGGCGATGGGCGCGATGCCCAGCGCCTCGATGGCGTCGATGCGTTCCAGCACGGCGCGCACTTGCCCGTCGCCCTCGGCGTGCAGCAGCAGGCGCGCGCCCGGCTGTACGCCGGGGATGCGCTGCGCCGCGTCCAGCGGCGTGCAGGCTTGCATCACCATGAGCTGCCAGCGCACGGTGCCGTAGTCGTTGGCCTGCCAGCGGATGCGGCAGAACACCGCGCCCGGCAGGAACACCGCGCTGCGCCGCCAGCGGTCGAGCTGGTGCGTGCGCGCGGGTTCGCCGAAGCGCAGGTAGAGCTTGAAACGGGCCTCGATGTAGGCCAGCGCCACGCGCGTCAGCGGCGCGCTGGCTGGCTGGCCGGAAGGTGCGATGAATGATGGCTGTGGCGCAGCCGTGGCCGTGGCCGCGACAGCGGCAGGCGCGGCGGCTAGTGCAGTGGATGCAGTCATGGTGTGTTCTCCCTGCGGTTCTCGGGAAACTCCCGTTCCAGCAGGCCGCGCAGCAGGTCGGCCACGGTCACGCCTTGCGTGAAGGCAGAGACCTTGATGCGCGCCCGCATGGCGGGCGTGATGTCGAGGGTGAGGCGGGCCGTGTAGAGGTCGCCCTTGCCCAGCGCGTCGGCGTCGCCCTGGCGAATCCACGCCTCGGCGTGCGGATTCGCAGGTGGACGCGCGCCGATGCCGACGCGCTTTGCTGCGCGCTTGCTGTTCGGTGGTGGCTTCGCGGTCATGTCGTCCACCGCAGCAGTTCGTCCACGAGCGCGGTGATTTCGCGCGCGGCGGCGCTGTCCGGCGCCGTCTCGCGTGCAAGCCGGCCAGCGGCCACGCTGTCGGCGAACACGATGCGCTGATGCACTTCCGCGCGCAGCGCAGGAAGCGGCTGATCGGCGAGCGCCTGGCGCGCTTCGCGCCCGATCACGGTGGTACTGACACGCCGGTTGATGACGAAGGCCGCGCGCAGCGCAGGCCGAAAGACTTGCGCCTCGCGGATCAGCGCCACCATCTCGGCGCTGGCCCACAGGTCGTAGGGGCTGGGCTGCACCGGGATCAGCACGCGCTCGGCCGCCAGCAGCGCGGAGCGCGCCAAGGCGGCGATGCGCGGCGGGCCGTCGATGACAACGTGATCGGCGCGGCGTGCCAGCTCCGGGGCTTCCTGATGCAGCGTTTCGCGTGCGAGGCCCACGGCGCTGAAAAGCCGTGGCAAGCCTTGCTGGCTTCTG
This sequence comes from Enterobacter cloacae complex sp. S3, assembly GCF_014930495.1. Lineage (NCBI taxonomy): Bacteria > Pseudomonadati > Pseudomonadota > Gammaproteobacteria > Enterobacterales > Enterobacteriaceae > Enterobacter > Enterobacter cloacae complex sp. S3. The sequence goes on from NZ_JADBRD010000021.1 coordinate 52,802, forward strand.
CGCTGTGTCCAGTCGAGCGATGACCCCTGCGGGTCGGCGTCCAGCAGCACGACGTGCTGGCCGCGCATTGCCAGTTCGCCGGCAATGTGGGTGGCGAGCGTGGTCTTGCCCACGCCGCCTTTCTGGTTGAGCAGCGCGACGATCATGGCCTGGCCCTTCGTGTTGGAAAGCCTGGCTGTTCCTGCTGCGTTGGTGGCCGCGTGGCGGTTGTCCACCGCAGCGGCGTTTCCCTACTACAAGTTAGAGAAATTAAGTTAGGGAAGTTAGAGGGCGCGCAAACCCAGTGCTGGCGCGGGTTTGCGGCCGATTGGCACGCCTGATAGCACGATAGTCCCACGCCTGATAGCACGATACCCCGCACGCCTGATAGCACGACACTATTCACAGGCTCTCCCGGAGTTATCCCCGTGCCGTATGCGGCACGGGCCGGAAGGTCAGCAGCTCGGCGCCGCTGTCCGGCATCCGCTCGATGCCCAGGACGTAGCCGGGCAGCGACTGCCGCGCGACGAGCGCGCGCAAGTCGCAGGCGAAGTCGTAGGGCTTGGCGGTGCTGCCGGATTTCTGGTGCAGGTAGCGGAAGTCGAATTGCCAGCCGTATGCCTGCTTGCCGCCGTGCTTGCGCACCAGGCGGTACAGCCACCGCTCGATGCCGCCGGTCAGCCGGAAATACGCCGGGTCGATGGTCAGCACCAGGGCCGCATTCAGCACGCCCGTATAGAACCAGTCCGGCAAGATCAGCTCGATGCCCAACGGCGTGCCGCTGGCATCGGCCAGTTCCTTCCATTCGTTGATCCACGAGAAACGGTGCAAACGCCGCCCGGTTGTCTCGCGGATGGACGTGGCCACCGTGGTCGATTGCAGGCGATCCAAGGCCGCTTTGAGGCGCTGGTAGTCGCGCAGCGACTTGCCGCGCCCGACGAAGCGCAGGATCTCGTAGGGCGTCGCGCGGATCAGCCGTGATGGCCGCAGGCCCGCATCCTTCGCCTCCACGATCTGCGAGGCCGCCCAAATCAGCACGTCGGCATCCCAAATCGTGGCGATGCCATGCTCCTGCGTGCCTTCCACGCGGATCGTGACGTTGCCCGCCCGGAAGTCGATGGGCTTGACCCGCTTGGACTTGGCGAGCGAGAAGAACGGATAGGCCATCAAGTCCTGGCTGTCGCGCGGTGCCATGTCGCCCGGCAAGGCGCGGAACAGGTCGAGCTGTTCGCGTTCTTGCGGGGGCCGCTGCCGGAATGGCAGCGCGGAGATGGACATGGCTGTGGCCTGGCGCGCGCCAGCGATCAGCGCGCACGGCTGTCCGCCGAGTGGTGCTCGGCGTACTCGGGATCGGAAGTCGTCTCGAAGCTGCGGTCGGCCGCCCAGGCGTCGAGGTCGGCCACGGCGTACATGACGCGCCGGCCGAACTTGCGAAAGCGCGGGCCGCCGCCGATCACGCGCTGCTTTTCCAGCGTGCGCGGCGACAAGCGCAGGTACTCGGCGGCTTCGTCGTTGGTGAGGTAACGCTGCGGCTGCGCGGCAGCGGTCGAGACAGTGGCGGCAGGCCGCAAGGGAGCTGGTCGCATGGGATGAACCTCCATCAAGCCCGGCCACACCACGCAGCCGGATGAAGGCACTTTCAAGAAAGCGAGGCTTCTTGCTAAGGGACGAATTGCAGGGGCTGCGAAACGTCCCCCCTACTGCAACGGCAGTGGCGGAAGCTGTGCCAGGCGGCGATAGCCGCCGCGCATCAGCGCATCGCCACGGCGCACCAGCCGACGCACGCGGGCGCGCAAGGCGCCGTCCTTGTGCCAGTCGCCCGCGACGGTATCGGCGCCGAACAGCCCTTCGGCCACTTCGCGCAAGGACGCGCCCGCCAGGGTCGCGTCGAGCGCCTGCAAGGTGTGCAGCTCCAGCAGTGCGGCAGGCGTGGGCCGCGAACGGGCCGCCGCCGCAGGCGCGGCAACCGTGGCGGCAGCCAGGGCGTCGAGTTCCGCCGCGAGCGTGCGATAGCGCGTGCAGGGCGTGGCGCAGGCACGAGTGGCGTAGAGGTAGGCCACACCGTCCTCCAGGCCCGGCGCGAGCGCGAGCCGCAGGCAGCAGCCGGGCCAATGCGCCACCAGCACCAGGCGCTTGCCATCGTGGATCAGTTGCTTGCGGCCAGGAACGCGCCAGAACTCGAAGGCATGGGCTTCGGGTGGCGGGTCGGCGTCGGGATAGAGCTGCACCACGGCATCGTGGTCAGGGAACCAGGCCGGATGCGCTTCGCGCGCATCCAGGGCTGGGTTTTCCAACAGGCGCAGGCTCCAAGCCTGCGCCGCGTCCGGTCGGCGGCGACGGCGCAGCCAGTCGCGGCGGTAGTCGGGATTCCTGCGCAGGTATTCCCAGGCCAGCGCGGGGCCATCGAGGTGCAGGACGTAGAGATAGGCGGCTGTCGGATACCAGTGGTCGGCGCTGCGATCAGTCATGGCGAAAGCTCCCTGTGCTTGGGATGCGTCGCCACGATTTCCGCGATGCGGGAGCTATCGAAATGCCATCAGGTCATCATCAAAAACGGTTAAGCTGTAACTGTCGGTGTCAAGACCGTTTGGCTCCGGCGTGTTGGGGAAATCGTCTGAATGCGACGGCTGCGCCACCCGGAAATGGTGCGCGGCACCGGATACCGTGCCGCAGCCCGCGCCAAAGATCAGGACTGTTTGCATCAGACTGGCATCGCTTCGGTGCATCAATGCCGATTCAGACCTACCCGGTCTTGACCAAGACTGAAATAGTCACAGTGCGCCCCGGCTGGCCGGGCCGCGCTGGCGTTCATCAGTCCGTGATCGCGTCGTTCTCCTGCGCCAGCCGGACGTACTCCGACAGCGGGCGCACCGCCTGGAAATACCGATCCCGCTGCAACGGCAGCTTGCGCGGCCCGACGATGCCGGCCAGGTCGGACAGCCTGACCGTCCCCAGCGAGGGCATGCCGATGCCGAGGTCGATCAGGCCATAGGCCGTATCGCCATCGGCGGGGTCGAGCGACACCAGCAGCCAGGTCACATGCGCGTCAGGGGTGAACAGGCGCACCACCGGCAGCGGGTCGAGGCGCTGACCAGCGGCGAGCGCCGCGCCGTGGGCCAGCAGCCGGGCGCGTTCATCAGCGGTGACAAGCGGCAAGGTCATGGGCAGAACCCCCACGGAACCGTGCATGCGTGTGGAAGCACGGATGCACAAGCCATCGCATCCGTAGAAGAACGGAAGCGCGGAAGCGCAATTGCAGGAAGCCGGAAAGACACGGATGCGATTCCCCGGTTCTGTGGAAATCCGTAAATGCGGATTTCCGTAAAAGCACGGAACAGCGATTTTTTGGCAATGAGTTAAAGATAACGTGGTTTTAATTGTCCTGCGATTTGACGCTTCTGTCCATGCAGAAGCGCTCCGTCCAACCTGGCCGCCCGGCCGGTGCCACCACCTTCGATGCCGAACTGGCGCAAGCCTTCGGCGCGGCGGTGCGCGCGCTACGGACGGAACGAGGGATCGCGCAGGAATCGCTGGCACACCTGGCCGGCATCGAGCGTTCGCACATGGGCAAGGTCGAGCGCGGCGAACACATGCCCACGCTGGCGCTTATCTTCAAGATCGCCAGCGCGCTCGAATGCAGCACGGCGGTGCTGATGAGCGAGGCTGAAAGCCAGCTCGCAGCAGCAGCGGCCCAGCCGTAGGCGCCGGCCCGGCCGATCCGGCGCAGGCCGGTTCGGCGGCGCTCAAGGGGTGCCAAGCGCAGCGCGGCGGGGATAGCCCGCAGGGCTTTCCCCTGGAGGCAAGCAAAGCGCGCAGCGCCGCAGGCGCGAAGGCGTGAGGGATTGAAGCCGAATGGCCGTGACGACAACGACGGCACGGGGCGCAGCCCGAAAGCCCGGCGGCGCATCGCGCCGACACGCCATGCCCTGACCGACGGCACCAACGCAGCTTCCGCGTATGGAAACGCAACCTGCTATGGATTGCTGCTTGCCGCTGCCAGGTTTGGGGCGAAGAAACAGCGCAGCGCCCCGCCGTGTGGCGGGGCGCTGCGGGCGGCGGTCACGCCGCCTGGGGCTTGCTGCGCGACCAGATCAGGTCGTGCGTGCCGTCCTCGCTTTCGATCAGGCGGGCATAGACCGTGGCTGGGAACGATGGATCGTCGAGGGTCACGGAGATGTACTCCCGCCCGGCCTCGCTGGTCTTCTTCCACGCCGCGCCGATGTCGTGGCTGGCCGCCTGCAAGCGGAAGTCAGGGGCTTTCTCGTTGTCCCCCTTGTCGTTGGGAACCAGCTTGGCCTTGACGTTGAGCGTCAGGGTGCGAAGCGTGCCGGTGAAGCCGTCTTTTTCTGCGGTGAAGGTGCCGATGTTGGCCATGATGTTTTCCTTTCGGTTGAACAAGGTTCGCGCCCATCGCGTCCTTGTTGTGATCCGGCCGGCGGGGGACGGGCTGGCTGCACCGCTTGCGGTCGAAACGCAGTGGAGAGCCGGGAGGCGAAAAGAATTTGCTGCGCGAGGAAGCCGCGCAGCGGCGGGGAAATTGTTTTCGAAGGACGGTTGCAGCCATGAAGCCCGAGGCGCAGCCGCGCCACCGCCAGGATTCACAACGAGACAAGGACGCCTTGGGCCGAACCGCTCCGAAAGGAGATGGGGCCGGCTCGGCATCCCCGCATGAAGGCTGCACCGGCTCGCCCGCTGACGCGGGCCAGGTCAACCCCCCGACGACACGCGAGAACGCCCCTGCCGCACCTTGCGGTGCCGGTCTTGAGGCGTGGCGTGGAAGCTCCATAGCGATGCCGGAAAGGCATACCGTGAACTGGCGTGAACCGTCCTTCGTGACGTGATGGGTACGAACCGCCAGCGTTGAGGACGGCCTGCATTTGCACAACCTGCCGCAGCAAGCGCCAGCGTGTTCGCCAGTGCCGCGCCCATCGCGGTGGGGCGCTGGCCGGGCCGATCCGGCGTAGGCCGGGTCGGCGGTATCAAGGGGTGCCAAGCATCGCGCGGCGGGGATAGCCCGCAGGGCTTTCCCCTGGAGGCAAGCGCAGCGCGCAGCGCCGCAGGCGCGAAGACGTGAGGGATTGAAGCCGAATGGCCGTGACAGCGAAGTCGGCACGGGGCGAAGCCCGCAAAGCCCGGCGGCGCATCGCGCCGACACGCCCAGGCCGTTCTATGCTCTCAGGAAGAAAACCAAGACCAGTCCATGACCCTCCAGCTCCGACACGAAACCCCGGACGACGTTGCCGCCATCGAGGCAGTCACGGTGGCCGCCTTCGCCGATGCACCACATACCAGCCACACCGAGCAATTCATCGTGCGGGCCTTGCGAGCCGCCGGCGAACTGACGCTTTCCATCGTGGCCGAAGAACATGGCCAGGTCGTCGGCCACGTCGCGCTGTCGCCGGTGACGATCACCGATGACCACGGGCGAGAGGCCCAAGGCTGGTACGGCCTGGGGCCAATCTCCGTCCTGCCGCCAAGGCAGGGAAACGGCATCGGTTCGCGCCTGATGGAACAGGCGCTGTCCGAACTGCGAGCCATGCAGGCCGCAGGCTGCGTGCTGCTGGGAGATCCCGCGTATTACGCGCGCTTTGGTTTTGAGGCCCATGCGGGTCTGCAACTGCCGGGCGTACCGCCCGGCTACTTCATGGCGCTGGCTCTGCACGGGCCAGTGCCGGAAGGCGTCGCGCACTACAGCGATGCCTTCAACGCCGCCGCCTGAGCGAGCGCGAAGGCGGCGGCGTTCTGATTCGGCTGTTGGCCTTGAACACCGGGCGCGGCCACCGCCGCGCCCGGATTTGCATTTCACCGCGCCCAGGACGGAACGGCCTGGGCGCGGTGCTGTTCGGGTTATTTCTTCGTCTCGATGAGCCACCATACGGCACGCGGCAAGGCGCGGCCCGTGATGGGGTGAATGTCGGTCAGGTCGGCACGGGCTAACCAGCCCGAGGGCGGGCGGTAGCCGCGCACGTCGCCGTCGCCGTGCCAGCGGCGGGCGCGTACCGCGCCGGGGGCGTAGATCGCCGCCATGCGTAGGCGGCTGGTGGTGGTGTGGGTCATGGGGCGTTCTCCTTCAAGCGAAGCGCCCCGGTTCAAGGCCGGGGCGCTTGCCATCGGCGCAGGTCAAGCGGCCAGCGCCACGGCGGGTTCATCCGCCAGTGCCTCGGCATCCTCCGGGGCGTCATCCTGCGCCTGCGGTTCTGCCTGCGTGGCTTCCTGCGTGCCTTCGGTGGCGAAGATGGCGGGCATCCATCCGGTTCCATCCGCCAGCCGCTCGGCTTCGCTGGCAATGTCGGCCTTCTTCAACTTCGCCAGCCGGGTGACGTGCGACGGTGCGAACTGCTCAACGGCTTCCAGAATCGCGGCCTTCGGCACATGCCGGAAATAACCTTCATTGGATGGCTTCCACCACGCGGCCATGTCCAGCCCCACGGCCTGCGCCAGTTCTTCGCCCGGCTGCTGCCGCGTGGTGCGGGGTGTCACCACGTCCACCGTGACGGCCACGCATACCGCCAGCAGCCGCACCAGTTCGTCTTGCGACTTCGCCAGCAGCGCGGCGAACAGTTCGGCGCTGTCCTCGGGCAAGGCTTCGCCCGCCACCTGTTGCAGTTCGCGCAGCGCCACGGCGGCGGGCGATTCCGGCCAGTCCGGGGCCATGCCTTCCAGCCGGTCTTGCACTTTCAGGCTCACGCCCAGCGGCAGATCGTGGCCGTAGTGGCTTTCCTGCAAAACGGTCTGCACCATGCCATGCACCAGCGCGGCCAGCGCCACTTGCGGATGCCGTGCCACTTCGATTTGCAGCGCGGCGGTGCGATGGGCGCTCAACCGTTGCGCCAGCCGGTCGGACATGGCGGCGGTCTTGGGCTGCCCTTCGCTGTCTCCGTCTTCGCCTTCGTCGTCGTTCACGGCATCCTCGCCGCTGAAACCTTGGCGCAGGCGTTCCAGCGTGCGCAGCGCCTTGGCCTCGGCCTCGCGCAGCAGGCCGCAATGGATGACGGCCTGCCCGTTGCGGTCGATGGTGACGATGGCACCGGCTGCGGCCTTCACGGTCGGGCTGTAGTCCTGCAAGCCATCTTCCAGCGCCTGCAACTGCTCGCCCACGGCTTCGCCTTCTTCCTGCAAGGCATCGGCCTTTTCCTCGTCGTCGACGTCCAGCGCGTCATCCACGGCTGCGGCCAGTTCCTGCATCTTGGCTTGCAGCTTTTCGATGCGCTGCGCTTCGCGCTTGGTCGGTTCGCGCCGCTCCCTCGGCGCACGCTGGAAGGCGTGCAGGTCGGCATGGGTCACGCCCGGCGTGGCATCCACCCATGCCCAGCCTTCGGCCTTCACTTCGGCGGCGATGCCCGCCAGCCGGTCTTGCGCCAGCCTGTCCAGCAACGCAGCATCGGTCAGGTACACGCCCGCGTCACCTTCGGCGAACAGGTCACGGCGCACGCCACCGCCTGCGGCCTCGTAGGTGTCCAGCCCGACGAAGCGCACCAGCGGATGCCGGTAGGCGTCGATTTCCCTTTCGGTGAGGCGGTCGCGCAGCGCGGACGGCTGGCGTTGCCATGTTGGCGCATCGTAGAAGGCGACTTCCTGCGCGGTGTGGTCGTCGGTGATGGCCAGGGCCATCAACTGGTCAAGGCTCACGGCTTCGGCGCGGTAGTCGGCCAGCAGGCGGGGCGATACGTTCGCCAGCTTCAAGCGGCGCTGCACCACCAGCGGGGACACGCTGAAATCCGCTGCAATGTCCTCGATGGGTCGGCCTTCGGCCACCAGCGCGGCGAATGCCTCGAACTGGTCTGCCGGGTGCATCGCTTCGCGCTGCACGTTCTCGGTGAGGCTGGCCGTGCGGGCGGTGCCATCGGCCACCAGCAGGCAAGGCACCTCCCATTCCTTGCTGATGCGGTGCTTCTTCGCCAGCAGCTTCAACGCGGCCAGCCTGCGGCCACCGGCCACGACTTCGTAGTGCTCGCCATCGGCGGATGCAATCACGATCAGGTTTTGCAGCAGGCCCACGCGCTGGATGCTCGCGGCCAATTCGGGGATGGACATGCGCGGGGTCTTGCGCACGTTGCGGCCCGTGGGGCGCAGCACCAGCCGCGACAGCGGAACCAGAATCAGGTTCTTGGTCGGGTCGGCGGCTTCCAGCGGGACAGCGGCGGCGGTGTTGACGGCGCGGGCTTCGGTGTAGGTGATGGCGTTCATGGTGGTTCTCCAATCAAGTGAAACAAGGGAATGGAGGGGAAACCGCCCCTCCGGCGGGTGAAACATCGGAAGGGGTCAGGCTTTCAACTGGCGCAGGCCATCGGCCAGCATCCAGAGGGCGCGGTTCAGGCGCACATCGGAATCAATGCCCTGCACCGGGCGGGTTTGCTGGCGGCGTCCGTTGGCGCTGCGGCCATGCAATCCGCCTTTGGTCAGGTTTTCTTGCGTGCGGTTGAACACGCTCCACAAGTCCGGGCGGCGGTCGTCGAACCGGCGCGGCATCAGGATTTGCGATTCGGTGATGGGCGCGGGCTTGTTGTCGGTGGGGTCGTACTTGAGGGCCAGCGCGGCGCGGGCGAACACTTCGGCCTCGCCTTCGTCCAGCGTGATTGCGCGCATGGCATCGCGGGAATCCTTCACCCGGTCGAAGCCGCGCAAAACTTCGTAAGCGCCTTCGATGACGTGCCCGGAAACGTCGCCCTTGTGGGGCACGCGCACATCGGCCACGGTGTCGCCGCACACAAGGCCATTGCTGCACACGAACCGGAACATCCCGGCCAGCATCTGATAGCTGCTCGTGCCATCGTGCGAGTTCAGCAGCACGATTTCATTGGCCTCCGCGCCGTTGATCTGGCTGGCGTGGCGCAGGCGAATCATGTGCTTGGTGTGCTCGCGCTTGCCTTCGTCGCGCACGCGGGTTTGCGTCACCATGAAGGGTTGAAACCCCTCTTTGCGAAGCTCGGTCAGCACGGCAGCGGTGGGGATGTAGGCGTACCGCTGCGAACGGCTTTCATGCGGCGCGTCCGCGAAGATGGACGGCGCTACGCGGTGAATCTGGTCATCGGACAGCGGGTAGTCGCTGCGCAGCGAGGGGGAACGGGAAGCGAATCGGGATGCGAGTTGCATTTCATTTCTCCTGACAAAGAAAAAAGGGTTTGCTGTTCACACCGCACACCGGATTCCTAGATTCGGAGCCCAGCCTTTCGGCTGTTTGGTGCGGTCGGCGAGAGGAACCCGGTTGGCCCTGTTGCCACCGTCTTTCCTGAGTTCATCGCCCGCGACGGTCAGGAGCGCGCGAACGTGTGCCGTCAAGGAGGCAAGCGCAGGGTTGGTGCGGCCCGCAGGCGCAGCCGAGGACACGGCCCTGCGCGCCTTGACGGCACACGGGCGCGGGCTACAGTCGCGGACAAGGTGATGAAGTCAGGGGAGACGGCTGGACATGGCAACGGCCTTCCCCTTGCGCTGACCGCACGGCAAGCGAAGCGCGCAGGCCCGAAGCTGGAAGCCGGGCCGGAGGCGTCAGCCGAGCGGAGCGAGGGAACGATGGAAGCCCGACAGGGGCGAAACCCCGAAGGGGGTTTGATGCGCTACGCGCACGACAGCGCGACCGGCCATCTCCCAGGTGGCCGGGGACGCCCAGCCTTCAAGGTTCGATGAGCACCAAGCGCACTACGCCCCACACATCGGGAAGCGGGTTCTGCTGTGGCTGCGGATTTCTGGCCGATCCGGCGCAGCCGGTTCGGCGGTCTTTAGGGGTGCCAAGCCTCGCGCGGCGGGGATAGCCCGCAGGGCTTTCCCCTGGAGGCAAGCGCAGCGCGCAGCGCCCCGGAAGCGGCGCGAAGGCATCAGGCCGAGTCGTCAGGGCGCAGGCTGGATTGCGCAACCGGCATCCACGGCGCTGACGAATCGAGGTAGTAGCGCATACCGCGCGCATACAGCCCCGAAGGCTCGGTCGGGCGGTAGAACCCGTTGATGCAGCTACGGAACTGCACGCCGTATTCGTTGGTGTAGATCACCGCGTCACCGATCTTGAAGCGCAGCGGCTGGCCGTTCTCCGGCGCGAACGGCTTGAGCGCATCATGCTGCGCGGTGATTTCGATGATGTAGTCGTGATGGCTGCTCATGGCATTGATCTCCTGTGATGGTCGAAAAAGCGCAAGGAGCGCCTTGCGGCGCTCCAAGGGCGAAGTCAGACGACGATTCGCCCGGCCAGCCGCGCATCACGCGCATAGCCGCTTAGACGCTTCTCTGCCCGGAAAGACAGGTCGCGCTCGATCGGCAGGCCCAGCCCGCCGCGCACGCTCGCCAGCTCGTCCAAGCTGACCCAGCCGATTTCCGGCTCCCCCAGGCCCAGGTCGCAAAGACCAAAGGCGTGGTCGTGGTCGTCTGGATCAATCTCGGTCAGCAGCCAAGTCGCGCCGCCGTCCGGCGTGAACAGCTTGACCACTGGAGCCGGATCGAAGTCCGGGTTCTCCAGCGATGCGCGGCCGTTGGCCAGCAGCACGATGCGCTGCTCGGTAGTGATGAGTAGGTTGTTCATGGTGAACTCCTGAAAGGTTGCCGGGCGGAATTGCCCGACCCTTCCGGGGCACGGCGCAGCGCAAGCAGTCAGGGGTCAACGACGGCCGCCAGGACGCAAGCGCCATCGGCGCGCAGCCCTTGACGGCGAGAACGCCGTGGCACGATGAAGGGAACAGCAAGACCGCCTCCCTCACACCTCCACGCACCCCGGCTTTCGGCAAGTGCGCAGCACGCGCAGGCCCGCGAGGGCCGGAGTTGCGCCACCAGGCGCAGCAAAAAGGGGCCGAAGCCCCCAAGGTCAAATCAGGCCGCGTTCGGCGAAGGATGCCGTGCTGTTGCCCGCGACGATGACGTGATCCAGCACGCGCACGTCCACCAGCCTCAGCGCCTCATTGAGCCGCTGCGTCAGTACCTTGTCGGCCTGCGACGGCTCGGGATTGCCGCTCGGGTGGTTGTGCGAAATGATGACCGCCGCCGCGTTGTGCCGCAGCGCTTCCTTGACCAGCTCGCGCGGATACACCGATGCGCCGTCGATGGTGCCGCGGAACATCTCGGCGTATTCGATCAACCGATGGTGTGTATCGAGGAACAGCACCGCGAAGACTTCATGCTCGAAGCCGGCCAGCTTGGCGCACAGGTATTCCTTGACTGCCGCCGGCGATGTGAACGACGTACCGCGCTGCATCTTGCGCTCGATGGCCTGGCGCGCGGCGTCCAGAATCTGCTCGGCAGTCGCCAGCAGGTAGCGGCCCTGCGTGTCACGCACCATCAGCGAGGAATCGAACGAGGAAAAGGACAGTTGCGACATGATCGTGCTCCGGTTGCTCGGGCGGAATTGCCCGGAACCGTCGCCAGCACGGCGCAGCGCAAGCAGTCAGGGGTCGCAGACGGCCGCCAGGACGCAAGCGCGCATGGCGCGCGCCGCCCTTGACGGCGAGAACGCCGTGATACGGTGAAGGGAACAGCAAGACCGCCTACACCCCGCCCACTGCACACCCTCGGCTGTTGGGGCAAGCGGAGCGCGCAGGCCCGCCAGGGCCGGAGGCGTCAGTGATGGAAGCCCGCATGGGGCGAGACTCGCGCAGCGAGGCTCGATGCGCAGCACGACAGCGCGACGGCGGAACGCCGGGACGCCCGACTGCTGGGAACAGGACTACCCGCTATCGGTCTTGCGCTGCTCGATCTGCAACTGTGCCCGCTGCGTTGCCTGTTGCAACCGCTCCACCAGCACACCCCTTGGCGGCAAGGCGGTCAGGTACTCGGCGACGTGGATGCCCGACTTGTCCAGCTCCAGCAACTCGATCTGCTCGCGCTTCTTGCCGGTGCAAAGGATGATGCCCAGCGGCGAGGCTTCCTCCGGCTCCCGTTCGTGCTTGTCGAGCCAGCGAAGGTAAAGCTCCATCTGGCCCTTGTAGGCCGCCTTGAACTCGCCGACCTTCAACTCCACCGCCACCAGCCGCCGCAGCTTGCGGTTGTAGAAAAGCAGGTCGAGGTGGAAATCCTCGTCGTCAATCGGGATGCGCTTCTGCCGGGCCACGAAGCTGAAACCTGCGCCCAGCTCCAGCAGGAATGACTCCATTTCACGAATGATCGCGGCTTCGAGGTCGCTTTCCTGCCAAGTGTCACGCAGCCCCAGGAAGTCGAGAATGTACGGGTCGCGCATGACCAGCGCGGGCGACATGCGCTGCGCATCGCGCATCGTCGCCAGCTCCTGCGCGATCATCTCCCCTGGCTTCTGCGACAGCGCCGTGCGCTCGTACAGCATCGAGTCGATGCGCTCGCGCAGCGTTCGCACGCTCCAGCGTTCGGCGCTCGCCATCTGCGCGTAGTAGTCCCGCTGGAGCGGGTCTTTCAGCGGGATCAGGGCGATGAAATGCGTCCAGCTCAATTGTCGTATCAGTGATACGACAATTCGCTCGTCCGGGTAGGCGGCGGCGAACTGCACCATGCGGCGCAGGTTCTTGACCGCGAAACTGCCGCCGTACTCCTTGACCAACTGCGCCGCCAGGGTCAACACCACTTCCTCGCCGTAGTCGGCTCGCCGGCCCTCCAAGACCTGCGTGTGGATGCGCTGGCCGATGCGCCAATAGAGCATCGTCAACTCGCTATTCACCGCCGAGGCGGCGCGTTGCCGCGCCGCCTCGATCAGTGCCCGAATGTCGCCCAGCAGCGCCGAAGGCGCTGCGGGTGACGCTACGGATGCCTTGCGCTGGTTCATGCCGCCACTCCTTCGGCCTGCCGTGCGCCAGTGATGGCCTGGCGTCGGCTGGCCACCAGCTCGGCCGCATCGCGCACCGGCTTGTCCTCGGTGTGGACGTAGTGCATGAACATCGCCACGGTCTTGTGGCCCGTCAGCTTCATGCCTACCTTGGTCGGTACGCCCGAATTGGCAATGTCGGTCGTGGAGCGGTGGCGGATGCCGTGCGTGCCGACATGCGGGACGCCAGCGGCCTTGAGTACCCGGCACCAGCCGCCATAGTGCTCGCCGAAGGTCAGGTGCCGGGCCGGGTCGTTGGGAGACGGCAGGACATACGGGCAACCCTCCCGGCGCGGGGCCGTCGAAAGCAGCCGATGGGCTTCCGCGCTCATGGGCTTGGAAAGGCCGCCGGTCTTGCTGTCGGGCCACACGACGCGGCGATTTTCCAGGTCGATCCAGCTCCATTCGAGCGTGCAGATTTCAGAACGGCGGCCAGCGAACTCGAATTGCAGGCGGATCGCCAGCGGGATGACGTAGTTCTCCAGCCCTTCGGCCTCCAGCTTCTCCAGTTGGCGAAAGATCAGCGCCAGCTCGTCGTCAACGATGAGCCGGGTTTCCTCGCCGGGCGGGAACATCGGAACGTGGCGGCACGGGTTCGTGCCGTCCGGGCGGTAGCCCCACACTTCGGCCAGGTTGAACATCTTGCGCAGCACGCCAAAGGCGTTGTTCGCCTCGGCCGGCTTGTAGGCGAACTTTTCCATCAACGCGGCAATGTCGGGCCGCTTCACGTCCTGCACTTTCTTGCGCCCCAGCACCGGAACGATGCAGCGGTCAATGACGGCCTGGTAGCCGCGCTGCGTGGTGGGCTTGTTGCGCTTCTTGGAGTAGTCCTCCATGAACTTTTTGCACAGCGCCTCCATCGTGGGCGCCTTGCGCGCCTCGGCCTTGGCGCCGCCGGGGTCGCCACCCCGGCGAACCTCGGCCAGCCAGTCCTGCGCCATGACGCGCGCCTGCTCCACGGTCAGTTCCCCGTACAGCCCCAGCGAGGGCTTGCGGGGCTGACCGGCGTTCGTGCGGTACTGGAGCATGAACACCTTGCGGCCCGCTGGGGTAATCTTGCACAGGAAGCCGGGCACTACGGTATCCCGCAGTTCGACGTCCTTGGCCTGGGGTTGCGCCGCCTCTACGGCGGTCTTGGTGAGCTTGATCTTTGCCATGATGACTCCTTGGAACGACCCGGTTCCAAGAGCCACATAGGAGCGGCGCGAGGGGAAACCGGGTCAAGTTTCAGAAAGCACCGGCATATGATGGACGCGCCTAAGTTATTGATAAACCTGCTGTATCGAGCTTCGGCGTAGTCCAGCGAAGTACCGGGCTGGAGTCATCGTCAAACAAAAAATTGTCCTGCAGGTCCGTGAGGCTGCAGGCGAGATCCATTTGGGCACCAACGCGCTGGCCGCCGACACTGGCGAGATTTCAGAGCAGATCAACAAGCAGGCCAGCAGCGTGGAGGAGACGTCCGCCAGCATGGAGCAGCTGGCCGCCACCGTGCAGCAAAATGCCGCCAACATGGAGCAAACGCAGCAGCTGGTGGGTGAAACCTCGCTCGCGGTCCATCAGGGCGGTGAGACGGTCACCCACGCGGTGTCGACCATGGACGACATTCGCGAAGCGTCAAAACGCATCGAAGACATCACGCGCGTGATCGAATCCATCGCTTTCCAGACCAATATTCTGGCGCTGAACGCGGCAGTGGAAGCGGCCCGCGCAGGCGAGCACGGAAAAGGGTTTGCGGTAGTCGCGCAGGAAGTTCGCGCGCTGGCGGGTCGCAGCGCTAACGCGGTGAAGGAGATTGAGCAGCTGATTGGCGATACGCTCAGAAAAGTGAGTGAGGGTCATGCGCTGTCTGAACGGACGCGCCTGGCGATGGACGACATCATCATTCATATCGATAACATCAGCCAGCTGGTCACCGAGATTAACCATGCCTCACGCGAGCAGTCCGCCGGGATCGGCCAGGTGAACCTCGCCATGACCCATATTGGCGAAGCGTCGCATATCAATGCCGATCGCATCTCACGCAGCGAACAAACGGCTCAAACGCTGCGCGAGAAGGGTTCACACCTGACTCAGCTGGTGAGCCTGTTCCAGCTAAAAGGCTAACCAACTCTGCCCGTCGCACGCAGCAGCAGGTCGCTTTGCACCTGCTCGCTCATCAGCGTGCCGCCACGGGTATCCAGCATCATACGGCACCACGCCTGCGCCACCGGGGGCGATGCGTGCCGCAGCATCTGGCTTCCGGCACCCAGCAAGAAAAGCTGCTGCGCGATCTCCCGCCCCTGTGCCTCCTGCGGTTTACGCAGTTTTTGCTGAAGCTGTCGCCAGCTGCGGTCGAAGTGTCTGTCCTGCCCTTTCACCTGCGCAAACTCGTCGGCAAGCAGGTCGTGAATACCCGGCTGCTTCGCCAGCACGCGCAGAACGTCCAGGCACATAATATTTCCTGACCCTTCCCAGATGCTGTTCACCGGCATCTCGCGGTACAGGCGGGGAAGTTCGCTCTCTTCGCAATATCCATTCCCACCCAGCACCTCCATCGCCTCAGCGACAAACGGGATGCCCGCTTTACAGACGCTAAATTTCGCCGCCGGGGTAAACAGCCGCGCCCAGGCGGCCTCTTGCGGATCGGCACGCTTGTCCCACGCCCGGGCCAGGCGGAACAGCAGCGCCGTTTGCCCCTCCAGCACCAGCGCCATCCGGCTTAATACCTCGCGCATTAAAGGCTGATCGATGAGGTTTTTGCCGAAGGTCTGACGCTGGTGGGCATGGTACAGCGCCACCGAGAGCGCCCGACGCATCAGTCCGTGGCTGCCCAGCGCGCAGTCAAAGCGCGTCAGACCGCCCATTTTGAGGATCTGCCGTACCCCTTCGCCCTCTTCCCCCAACAGCCAGCCGGAGGCATCGAGAAACTCCGCCTCGCTGCTGGCGTTGGAGCGGTTCCCGAGCTTGTCCTTAAGGCGCTCCAGACGCACGGCGTTGCGCTGTCCGTCAGGCAAAAAGCGCGGCACAAAAAAGCAGGATAGCCCGCCCTTCGCCTGGGCCAGCACCAGGTGCGCATCGCTTTGCGGGACGGAGAAAAACCATTTATGCCCCACCAGCCTGTAGCTGCCGTCGCTGCATTTTTCCGCTTTGGTGGTGTTGCTGAGCACGTCCGAGCCGCCCTGCTTTTCCGTCATCCCCATGCCAATCAGCAGGCCGCGCTTTTGCGCGCCAGGGGCAAGGTGCGGATCATAGCGATCGCTGAGCAGCGGCGTCAGCCAGTCGTGAAATGCTTTGGGGAGCGCCTGCTGCAACAGCGGCGTGGCGGCAAACGTCATAGTGACCGGGCAAAGCGTGCCTGCCTCTACCTGAGCATGAAGCACAAAGCGTGCGGCCCGAGCGACAAACGACCCTTTACGCGCCTCCTCTTCCCACGCCAGGTTATGCACGCGGTTGGCGCAAAGCCCCTGCATCAGCAAGTGCCATGCCGGATGAAAACGCACGTCGTCCAGCCGCTCTCCGGTGGCGTCATAGCGTAACAGCTCGGGCGGGTTGACGTTAGCCAGCCTGCCCAGCTCCAGCGACTCCGCGGTGCCCAACTGCTGCCCGATGCTGGCGAGCAGCTCAATATCCCACTCGGCCCCTTCACGCGCGACCGCATCGCGCAGGGCGCAGTCCGAGAGGAAAAGGTTGCTATTGGAAAGCGGTGCAGGTTGATTGAAAACGGTATGGGTCTGCCAGTGCATGCTGTCTCCCTCCTTCAGTGGCAATGACGATAAGTATGGACAGACCGCGCGCACGCTGCATGGGAGGGGAGTCACACGTTCACGATCCCGCTGATATCATTCGTGAAATAGCTCACAGAACATAAGAATAAACTATTTCATGACTCCGCTTTTGTTGAATAATTTATTCTTACACCTTAAGTGAGGATCGTTATGCAACCGGACGCGCACAAGCGAGCATTAATTGCAGGCTCCATTGGTAACTTTATCGAGTGGTATGAGTTTGCGGTCTACGGTTTTCTGGCGACCGTCATTGCGAAAAACTTCTTCCAGCTTGAAGGAGAGGCGGGGCTGACCAGCCTGATCCTCACCTACGCCTCGTTTGCCATCGCCTTCTTCTTCCGCCCGCTGGGTGCGGTGGTGTTTGGCCGCATCGGCGACCGGATTGGCCGTAAGCCGACGCTCATCATCGTGCTGGTGCTGATGACGCTCGCTACCGCCGCCATCGGCGTTGTGCCGGTCTACGCCAGCATCGGGATTGCCGCGCCGCTGATTATTACGCTGCTGCGCATCCTGCAGGGGCTGTTCGCGGGCGGCGAGTACGGCGGCGCGGTCTCGCTGATGACGGAGTTCGCCCCGCGCGGCAAGCGTGGGCTCTATGGCGCGTGGCAGTCCTTTACCGTGGCGCTGGGGCTGCTGGCGGGCGCAGGCATCGTGGCGCTGCTCTCCACCCTTCTCACGCCTGAAGCCCTGCACGACTGGGGCTGGCGCATTCCGTTCTTCCTGGCGCTGCCCATGGGCGTTGTGGCGCTGTGGCTTCGCGTCAGTATGGAAGAGACACCGAGCTTTGTGCAGCAGCAGGATAAACCGGCTGTCGCTCAGGCGGATACTGCCGCCACGCTCCGGGCCATCGTGATGGGAATTGGGCGCGTCATGGTCTGGTCTGCGGCGGGGTATACCTACCTGGTGATTATGCCGACCTATCTGCAGTCGGCGCTGCACACCGGGTTCAACCAGGCGCTGTTGATAGCGGTGATTTCAAATATTGGTTTTGCGCTGACCATCATTCCGTCGGGGATCCTGAGTGACCGGATAGGGCGCCGCACGGTGATGATTCTCGCCACCGCGCTGCTGCTGATCCTCGCCCTGCCGCTGCTGAAAATCCTGCAGGCGGAGTCGAGTACGCTGGCGGTGAAGGCTGTTGTGGTGCTGATTGCGGGCGGTCTGGTGGGCATGCTGGCGGGTCCGGGCCCGGCGATGCTGTCTGAGATGTTCCCGACGCGCGTGCGCTATACGGGGCTGGGGCTGGCCTACTCGTTGTCGAACGCGATTTTCTCGGGATGCGCAGGGTTAATTATTACCGGGCTGATTAAGCAGACGGGCAACCTGGATATTCCGGCGTATTACGTGATGGCGACGGCGGTAGTGAGTATTTTCGCGCTGATGACGCTGAGGAAGGACGACCATTTGCGGTCACTGGAGGAGTGAGGTTGTCACCGTCAGGTGCCCTCACCCCGCCCCTCTCCAACGGGGAGAGGGAGAAAACACAAAAGGCCGTCCTGTGGACGGCCTTGCTGTTTATTCTCCGCGCTGACGCACCGCTTCAAACAGGCAGATGCCCGTCGCAACGGAAACGTTCAGGGACGACACGCTGCCCGCCATCGGGATGCCGATCAGCTCGTCGCAGTGCTCGCGGGTGAGACGACGCATGCCTTCGCCTTCCGCACCCATCACCAGCGCCAGACGGCCGGTCATTTTGCTCTGGTACAGAGTATGATCCGCTTCACCGGCGGTACCGACGATCCAGATATTCTCTTCCTGCAGCAGACGCATAGTGCGCGCCAGGTTAGTCACGCGGATCAGCGGAACGTTTTCCGCCGCGCCGCAGGCCACCTTCTTCGCCGTCGCGTTCAGCTGCGCGGAGCGATCTTTCGGCACGATCACCGCGTGCACGCCCGCCGCATCGGCGCTGCGCAGGCACGCCCCGAGGTTGTGCGGATCGGTAACGCCGTCGAGGATCAGGAAGAACGGGTTATCCAGCTCAGCAATCAGATCCGGCAGATCGTTTTCCTGATACTGACGACCCGGCTTCACGCGGGCAATGATCCCCTGGTGGACCGCGCCTTCGCTTTTCTCATCCAGGAACTGGCGATTCGCCAGCTGGATCACCACGCCCTGCGCTTCCAGGGCGTGGATCAGCGGCATCAGACGCTTATCTTCACGCCCTTTCAGAATAAACACTTCCTGAAAACGCTCCGGTGCGCGCTCGAGAAGGGCCTGCACCGCGTGGATGCCGTAAATCATTTCACTCATTGATGGTTCTCGTAATAAGTATTTCCCCTCCCCCCGCTGGGGAGAGGGTCAGGTTGAGGGGAGAATTTACTCCGCCTGCTTTTTCTTGGCCGCGCGCTTCGCTTTGGTGGCGGCAGCGATTTTCTGCGTTTTCGCGGAAGGTTTTTTCGCTGAACGGGCTTCTTTCTTCGCCGCCTTCGGCTTCTGTTTCTTCTCGCCGCGGAACGCGCTGTCCGGCTCGAAGTTTACCTTCTTGCCCGCCTGACGACGTTTACCGCCGCCCGGTTTACCGTTACCGGTTTTTTTCGCCCTTTCACGCTCGGTTTTACCGACGTTACGCGGCGCGCGCTCGCTGGAGATCAGGCTGAAGTCGATCTTACGGTCGTCCATATTCACGGCTTCGACCTTCACTTCCACACGGTCGCCCAGACGGTAGGTCTGGCCGCCAGATTCGCCAATCAGGCGCTGGCCGACCTGGTCGAAGCGGTAGTAGTCGTTATCCAGGCTGGATACGTGCACCAGACCGTCGATGAACAGCTCGTCCAGACGAACGAAGAAACCAAAGCCGGTCACGCTGGCAATCACGCCTTTAAAGACGTTACCGACCTGATCGAGCATAAAGTCACACTTCAGCCAGTCCGCCACGTCGCGTGTTGCTTCATCGGCACGACGTTCGGCCATGGAGCAGTGCTGACCCAGCTGCAGCATCTCTTCCATCGAATAGTGGTAGCCACCGGTTTCGGTGGTGTTCCCTTTATGGCCCTGCTCCTGCGCCAGCAGATACTTGATCGCACGGTGCAGAGAGAGGTCAGGATAACGACGGATCGGCGACGTAAAGTGGGCGTAAGACTGCAGCGCCAGGCCAAAGTGTCCGCGGTTTTCCGGATCGTAAATCGCCTGCTTCATAGAGCGTAACAGCATCGTCTGCAGCATTTCTGCATCCGGACGATCGCTAATGGATTCCAGCAGCTCGGCGTAATCGCGCGGCTCTGGCTTGTTGCCCCCGGGCAGTTCCAGACCCAGTTCAGCCAGCACGGAGCGGAACGACGTAATGGCTTCCGTGGTCGGCTTATCGTGAATACGGAACAGCGCAGGCTCTTTGGCTTTCTCGACGAAACGTGCCGCCGAGATGTTCGCCAGGATCATACACTCTTCGATCAGCTTGTGCGCGTCGTTACGCTGGGTCTGCTCGATACGCTCAATGCGGCGTTCGGCGTTGAAAATGAATTTCGCCTCTTCACTCTCAAACGAGATCCCGCCGCGCTCTTCGCGCGCCTGATCCAGCGTTTTGTAGAGGTTATGCAGCTCTTCGATGTGTTTAACCAGCGGCGCGTACTGTTCGCGCAGATCCTGGTCGCCCTGCAGCATATGCCAGACCTTGGTATAGGTCAGACGCGCGTGCGAGCTCATCACCGCTTCGTAGAACTTGTAGCCGGTTAAGCGCCCTTTGGTGGAGATGGTCATCTCGCAAACCATACAGAGGCGGTCAACCTGCGGGTTCAGGGAGCACAGGCCGTTAGACAGCACTTCCGGCAGCATCGGCACGACCTGGGACGGGAAGTAGACCGAGGTACCGCGGCTGCGGGCTTCGTTATCCAGCGGGGTGTGCGGACGGACGTAATAGCTTACGTCAGCGATAGCGACCCACAGGCGCCAGCCACCACCGCGTTTTTTCTCGCAGTAGACGGCGTCATCAAAGTCGCGGGCGTCTTCGCCGTCGATAGTGACCAGCGGCAGGGAGCGCAGATCCACGCGGCCCACTTTGGACTCTTCCGGCACTTCTTCGCGCAGGCTTTCGATCTGCTCTTCAACCGCTTTCGGCCAGATGTACGGAATTTCATGGGTGCGCAATGCCATATCAACGGCCATCGTGGTGCCCATATTATCGCCAAGCACTTCGACGATTTTACCTACCGCTTTGGTGCGACGGGTTGGGCGCTGGGTGAGTTCCACCACCACCACAAAGCCCATGCGGGCGCCCATCACCTCTTCAGGTGGGATCAGAATGTCGAAGCTCAGACGGCTGTCGTCCGGCACCACGAAGCCCACGCCCGCGTCGGTAAAGTAGCGGCCGACGATCTGGCTGGTTTTTGGCACCAGAACGCGTACCACGCGCGCTTCGCGGCGACCTTTACGGTCAGCGCCCAGCGGCTGCGCCAGGATCTGGTCGCCGTGGATGCACATCTTCATCTGCTCAGATGAGAGGTACAGATCGTCTTTACGGCCTTCCACGCGCAGGAAGCCGAAACCATCGCGGTGACCAATGACGGTCCCTTTCAGCAGATCGAGGCGTTCTGGCAGCGCGTAGCACTGGCGGCGGGTAAAGACCAGCTGCCCGTCACGCTCCATCGCGCGCAGGCGGCGGCGAAGGGCTTCAATTTGCTCTTCACCTTCAATGTTTAATTCAACGGCAAGTTCTTCACGATTGGCGGGTTTTTCGCGTTTTGTTAAGTGTTCAATGATGAACTCGCGGCTGGGAATAGGATTCGCGTATTTTTCGGCTTCGCGTTCCTGGAAAGGATCATGTGACATGTCGGTTCCTCCGTTGTCAGCTCCGGTGGAAATTTTCTTCATTCCACCAGCAATAATTTATAAAGCGGTTGATTCTCTTCAACCAAATCGGCCAGCGTGTAGTTATCCAGTTCCATGAGAAAACTTTGCACGGCCTTTGAAAGCGCCTTTTTCAGGCGGCAAGCGGGCGTGATGTGGCAGAACTCGCTGCTGCAGTTCACCAGAGACAGCGGCTCCAGTTCACGTACCACATCGCCAACACGAATACTCTGTGCCGGTTTACCGAGACGGATCCCACCATTCTTCCCGCGGACGGCAGCAACGTATCCGGCACGACTAAGTTGATTGATTATTTTGACCATATGATTACGGGATACGCCGTAGACCTCTGTCACTTCAGAGATACTGGTCATCTTCCCCTCGGGTAACGACGCCATGTAAATCAGCGCACGTAAGCCGTAATCGGTGAAACTTGTTAACTGCACATCAACCTCAGGAAAAAGGGAAAACGCGGTCAAACCGCAGAGATATTCATTAATGATGATAAACCAGCCAGATAGTTAGCGGCTAATTTATTTGACAGACGGGGCGAAAAAGCGGAGATCCAGGAGCGGTCGCCGGATGGCGCTACGCTTATCCGGCCTACGGGTCTCCCCGCAGGCCAGCAGTCACGAAGATTATGCGTCGAACGGGTCGCGCAGGATCATCGTTTCAGTACGATCCGGGCCGGTAGAAATAATATCGATCGGCACTTCGGTCAGTTCTTCAATACGCTTGATGTAATCCAGCGCCGCCTGCGGCAGGCCACTACGCTCTTTCACACCGAAAGTGGTCTCAGACCAGCCCGGCATGGTTTCGTAGATTGGCTCAATGCCTTCCCAGTCGTCAGCAGCCAGCGGAGTAGTGGTCACTTCGCGGCCATCTGGCATACGGTAGCCTACGCAGATCTTCACTTCTTTCAGGCCGTCCAGTACGTCCAGCTTGGTCAGGCAGAAGCCAGACAGGGAGTTGATCTGCACTGCGCGACGCACTGCAACCGCATCCAGCCAGCCGGTACGACGACGACGACCGGTGGTCGCGCCAAACTCGTTACCCTGCTTGCAGAGGAACTCGCCGGTTTCATCAAACAGCTCGGTCGGGAATGGACCCGCACCCACGCGAGTGGAGTACGCTTTGATGATGCCCAGTACGTAATCCACATAACGTGGACCCAGGCCAGAGCCGGTCGCCACGCCACCTGCAGTGGTGTTAGAGGACGTTACGTACGGATAGGTACCGTGGTCGATGTCCAGCAGCGTACCCTGCGCACCTTCGAACATGACGAAATCGCCACGCTTGCGCGCCTGGTCCAGCAGATCGGATACGTCAACAACCATACCGGTCAGAATGTCAGCGATCGCCATGACGTCATCCAGCACTTTCTGGTAGTCAACAGCGTCAGCTTTGTAGAAGTTCACCAGCTGGAAGTTGTGATATTCCATCACTTCTTTCAGTTTTTCAGCGAAGGTTGCTTTGTCGAAGAGGTCGCCCACGCGCAGACCGCGACGTGCAACTTTATCTTCGTAAGCCGGACCGATACCACGACCGGTGGTGCCGATCGCTTTCGCGCCGCGCGCTTTCTCACGCGCTACGTCCAGCGCCACGTGATAATCCAGGATCAACGGGCAGGCTTCGGAGAGCAGCAGACGCTCACGAACAGGGATACCACGGTCTTCCAGACCTTTCATCTCTTTCATCAGCGCAGCAGGAGACAGCACAACGCCGTTACCGATGATGCTGGTGACGTTATCACGAAGAATGCCTGATGGAATAAGATGGAGGACGGTTTTTTCACCGTTGATTACGAGAGTATGGCCTGCGTTGTGACCGCCCTGGTAGCGTACAACATATTTAGCCCGTTCAGTCAGAAGATCAACAATCTTCCCTTTACCTTCGTCACCCCATTGGGTGCCCAGTACGACGACGTTGTTACCCATTTTTTTCAAAATCACCGTTTGCTTAAAAATGGATTCTACCATCGCTTTTTCAGATATACAGCACTTTTTGACCTCAAAATACGCCGATTGCGTCTACTTTTTGATCAGCCAATCGTTTTCCTCAACATGTAGTAGATCACGATGCCCGCAACCACAAGACCGCCGCCAAAACGACGCAAAATATTATCCGGCAGCTGGCTCATCGTGGCGATCATTCGGCGCCAGGCGCGCGGATAAAGCATCGGTCCAAGACCTTCCAGCACCAGGACCAGAGCCAGTGCGAGCCAGATCGTTGAATTCATTTTTATTCCTTATAAAAGAAAACCACCGCTCCGTTGAGAGCGGTGGTTTGAATACTCAAACGAGCCTGAGTTTATCGCGTTGCGTTAGTCGGCGTCTTCATATAACGGAAGAAATCGCTGTCCGGGCTGAGCACCATCACATCCTGGTTGCTCTGGAAGCTATTCTCGTAAGCGCGCAGGCTACGGATAAAGGCGTAGAAGTCAGGATCCTGGCTGAAGGCATCGGCGAACAGCTTCGCCGCTTCGGCATCGCCTTCACCGCGCAGGATACGGCCCTGACGCTCAGATTCCGCCAGCGTCTTGGTGACTTCGTAGTCCGCTGCAGCACGCAGCTTCTCAGCCTCTTCCTGGCCCTGTGAACGGTGACGACGGGCTACCGCTTCACGCTCGGCGCGCATACGGTTGTAAATCGCCTCGGACACTTCAACTGGCAGGTTGATCTGCTTAATACGCACGTCAACCACTTCGATACCCAGCGCAGCCATACTGTTCGGGTTGATCACCGGCACTTTACCGTTGGTCTCCGCCTGAACGCGTTCAGCCGCTTTGGCAATCGCATCATCTGCTGCCGGCGTTGAAACTTCATCTTCAGTGCCCGCTGTACCGGAGTTCAGCGCATCGCGAACTTCCAGGGTCAGACGACCACGGGAGTCGGTCACGATGTCTTTCACATCCAGACGACCAATCTCGGAACGCAGACGGTCAGAGAACTTACGTTTCAGCAGCACTTCTGCCTGAGAAACGTCGCCGCCGCCCGTTGCCAGGAAGTAACGGCTGAAATCGCTGATGCGCCATTTGATATAGGAATCAACGATCAGGTCTTTCTTCTCTTTGGTCACGAAACGGTCGGCCTGGTTATCCATGGTCTGGATACGCGCATCAAGCGTTTTCACGGACTGAATAAACGGTACCTTGAAGTGCAGACCCGGCTCGTAAATCACCGGGCGTTTGTCGCCATCACGCACGACGCTGCTGAACTGGAACTTGATCCCACGCTCGCCTTCTTTCACCACAAAGATCGAGGTATAAAGCGCGACCAGTACGATGACGATGATCGCAATAACTGACTTACGCATCCTTATTCCCCCTGACGCTGGTAGTCGTTACGCTGCGCGTTAGCACGGCGTTGGTCCATAATGTCACCATCGTTCGAAGAAGGCGTTGTGTTCGTGCTGGCGCTGCCTGTTGAGGCTGGCGGCAGACGCAGCAGGTTATTCGCTCCGCTGGTGTCGCCTTTCGCTGCTGGCGCAGAACTGCCTTTCAGCATCTGATCCAGCGGCAGAACCATCAGGTTTCCGCCTTTGTTGTCGTTAACCAACACTTTGCGGGTATGGCTCAGCACTTTTTCCATGGTCTCGATATAGAGACGCTCACGGGTAATTTCCGGTGCCGCTTTATATTCCGGCAGGATCTTCGCAAAGCGAGCCACTTCACCCTGAGCTTCCAGGATGGTCTGCGTCTTATACGCGCGCGCTTCTTCCAGAATACGCTGCGCCTGACCGTTAGCGCGTGGCTGAACTTCGTTGGTGTACGCTTCTGCTTCACGGATGTACTGCTGTTCGTTTTCACGAGCAGCAATCGCATCGTCAAATGCGGCTTTCACCTCTTCCGGCGGACGCGCAGCCTGGAAGTTGACGTCCAGCAGAGTAATACCCATGTTGTACGGACGAATGGTCTCTTCCAGCTCGCGCTGGGTATCGCTACGAATAACGGTACGACCTTCGGTCAGAATACGGTCCATGGTGTATTTACCGATCACACCGCGCAGGGCGCTGTCGGTCGCCTGACGCAGGCTGTCATCGGCGCTGGTCACGCTAAACAGATAACGCTCAGGATCGGTCACGCGGTACTGCACGTTCATCTCAACGCGCACCACGTTTTCGTCAGAGGTCAGCATCACGCCAGAGGCGGCCAGTTCACGGACGGATTCCACGTTTACCGCGGTCACATCGTCAATGAAGGTCGGCTTCCAGTTCAGACCCGGCTCAACCAGATGGCTGAACTTACCGAAACGGGTGACTACGCCGCGTTCTGCTTCTTTAATGGTGTAGAACCCGCTGGCTGCCCAGATGATGACTACCGCAGCGGCCACGATGCCCACTACGCGGCCACCCATTGGCGGGCGCGAGCTCTGAGTGGAATTGCCACCCGAGCCAGAACCTTTTCCTCCGCCAAGGCCACCAAGCTTCTTGCTCAGTTTGCGGAAGATATCATCCAGATCCGGCGGCCCCTGCTCGCGACCACCTTTGTTGCCATTTCCCTCAGAGTTGCCGCCAGGTTTGCTGCTTCCCCACGGGTCGCGGTCTTGTCCGTTATTACCGGGCTGATTCCACGCCATGTATATGCTCCATATTTGTTATGCAAGGGCGAATTATTCAGGCATCCCCTTTCTGATCAGACGATATAGTCGACCAGCGCAGGTTCTTGTTTACAGAGGCGACGCCAGTCAACGATCGGCATACGCACCTGCATCCCCACGCTGCCGTCATCCTCCATCCACTCTTTTTCTATCGCCTGAAGCTGATAAAACCGGCTGCGCAGCCTGCCTTCCTGTGGCGGCAGTCGCAGCGTGTGCTGAGCTACCTCACCGGAAAGACGTTCTGTCAAAGCCTGGAAAAGCAGTGGCACACCAATACCGGTCTGGGCAGAAAGCCAGACCCGAATCGGTTTGTTTTCTTCATCTCTGTCGATACGCGGTTCGAAATCGTCCAGCATATCGATCTTATTCATGACCAACAGCGTTGGGATCTCGTGGGCATCGATCTCTTCGAGCACCACGTTCACCGCGTCGATGTTCTCCTGCACGCGCACGTCTGCCGCATCAATCACGTGCAGCAGCAGAGTCGCCTGTCGCGTCTCCTGCAGGGTGGCTTTAAACGCCGCCACCAGGTCATGCGGCAGGTGGCGGATAAACCCTACGGTATCCGCCAGCACCGTTTCACCGACGTCTGCAACGTCAATACGGCGCAGCGTAGGGTCCAGGGTCGCAAACAGCTGGTCTGCGGCATACACCTGGGCCTCGGTTATCTGGTTAAACAGGGTGGATTTACCGGCGTTGGTATAGCCCACCAGCGACACCGTCGGGATATCGGCTTTGGTTCGCGCCCGACGCCCCTGTTCGCGCTGTTTCTCTACACGTTCCAGACGTGAAAGGATCTGGGTAATTCGGCCACGCAGCAAACGACGGTCGGTTTCGAGCTGGGTTTCACCCGGGCCGCGCAAACCAATCCCGCCTTTTTGTCTTTCAAGGTGTGTCCAGCCACGCACCAGACGCGTTGCCAGATGGCGCAGCTGCGCCAGCTCAACCTGCAGTTTCCCTTCGTGGGTACGTGCACGCTGAGCAAAGATATCTAAAATCAAACCCGTGCGATCGATAACACGGCATTCGCAAAGGGCTTCCAGGTTGCGCTCCTGGGCTGGAGACAGCGCATGATCAAACAACACGACTGACGCGCCGGTTGCTTTTACGGCATCCGCAATTTCGACTGCTTTACCTTCACCAACAAAATACTTTGGGTGCGGCGCTTTACGGCTACCGGTAATCACCTGCATTGCTTCGACACCGGCGGAAGAGACCAGAGATTCAAACTCCTGGAGGTCTTCCATATCTTTGTCTTGCGAAAAATAGATGTGTACCAGCACCGCCTGCTCACCGGCATCATAACGGTCAAACAAGCGTAAACCTCTCTAAAAAGATCAGCGGGGAACGCAGGATCCCTGGCTCCCCGTGTGGATAACAGTGCGAAACCTTATTCGGTCTCGTCGCTGTCCTGCGCCGGCGTTGAAGAACCCTGCGCGCTGCTGCCATGATGGTAGTTACTACCAGTGCCGCCGCCAGCGTTATTGCTGTGATGAGATACCGGACGGGACGGAACAACAGTAGAAATAGCGTGCTTGTAGACCATCTGACTGACCGTGTTTTTCAACAGAATCACAAACTGATCGAAAGACTCAATCTGACCTTGCAGCTTAATACCATTCACCAAATAAATAGAAACTGGAACACGTTCCCGACGCAATGCGTTCAGGAACGGATCTTGTAAAGATTGCCCCTTAGCCATTCTATCTTTTCCTTATATGCTTGTTTTGTACTTAGAACCTTGCGATTCTGAAAAATTGCGCACGATACGTCTCAATTGTACACATTCAGTGAGCGATATCACCAACAACCTCAATCACTTCGTTTAACGCCTGTTGCGGTTTTTCACTGTCTAACCAGTGAACCCCCTCCCAACCGCGCAACCAGGTGATCTGGCGCTTCGCTAACTGTCTCGTGGCGCAAACACCTCTATAAACCATTTCATCGTATGAAATCTCACCTTCAAGATACGACCACATCTGGCGGTATCCCACACAACGAATGGAAGGCATGTCCGTATGCAAATCTCCACGGGCAAATAGCGCCCGCACTTCTGCTTCAAAATCTGAAGCTAACATCTGATGAAAACGCTGCTCAATTCGCTGATGGAGCAGTTCACGGCTCGCCGGGGCGATGGCGAACTGATGCACCTGATACGGCAGAGCGTCTCCTGACGTTTGCGTCAGTTCCGTTAAAGTTTTACCCGAAATGAAAAAAACTTCCAGTGCCCGGGAAAGCCTTTGCGGATCATTTGGATGGATCCGTGCTGCAGCAACCGGGTCAATCTCCGCCAGTTGCTGATGCAAAACGTCCCAACCCAGCTCTGCCGCCTGCTGCTCAATTTTCGCTCTTATTTCCGGATCCGCGGATGGCAGAGGTGACAACCCCTCCAGCAACGCCTTGAAATAGAGCATGGTTCCGCCAACCAACAGCGGTATACGTCCCGCCGCCGTTATCTCGGCCATCTCGGCTAAGGCATCCCGGCGGAAATCCGCTGCGGAGTACGCCTGAGCCGGGTCGAGAATATCCAGCAAACGGTGCGGTGCCGCACGCAACTCTTCTGCGTCAGGCTTCGCCGTGCCGATGTCCATCCCCCGGTAGATGAGGGCGGAGTCGACGCTAATCAACTCTACAGGCAAAACTTTACGCAACTCAATGGCTAGCGCCGTTTTGCCGGAGGCCGTTGGGCCCATTAAAAAAATTGCCTTAGGCAGGCTCGCCTTACTTGCGTCAATCATGTTTCAGGGCGTTCATCGCCGTTTGTAAATCAACAGGTTGTAATAACCCACCCGGCGGCGTTTTCACCAGATGCGGACAGAGGCGTTCCACCTCCGCCAGCACGCTAATGGCCTGCGCCATACTCCACGGCGCGTGTTCGCTTGCCAGATGGCGGGCGATCCACTGCGCGGTGTTGGCGGCATCAAACGACGTTTGCTGCGCCAGGTAGCCTATCAGTTCAGGAATCAAGTTTTGTAAATTTTGTTGGCGTAAGGGTAAAGGCACTGCACGAATTGTCACATGTTGTGGTTCGAGCACGGTTTCAATACCCATTTGCGCCAGCTGCGGCTCTGCGCGCTGCAATACCCTCATTTCATCAGGGGATATTTTCAGGCGAACCGGAATCAACAGCGGCTGCGCGCAGGCTGCATTTTCGCCTGGCGTAAGCTGCATCTGCTTGAGCCAGCGTTCGGCGACTGGCAGGGCCAGAAGCATCAGTTTGCCGTCACGCTCAAGCAGCGCCATATCCGGTGCGATAATCGTCAGCACCCGGCCAAAACTCTGGCTATGGCCGTCCAGAGAAGGCTGAGCTGGCGGAATGTGCTCTTTTCGCTCCACGGCGGGCGTTTCCAGCAGCTTGCGGTACAACGCTCCCTGCTGCTTCTGATAGCCCGGCTGGGCATTCGGGTAGTTCGCGCCCGTTGGCCGCGGTGCGCTCCCGGCCTGGGAGAAACGCGGAGCTGCCGGTTCACGCGCGACGGCAGGCTCAGCAAAATGGTTGCGCCCTGCCGCTACACGGTTTTCAGGCAGCGGACGCGGCGCAGGGGCGTCCTTCTCCAGCGGCAGAGTTGGCGCTGCCTGCTGCTGCAACACGGCGGCCACGCCCTGATAAATGAAGTCGTGAACCAGACGCGACTGGTGGAAACGCACCTCATGCTTGGCAGGATGAACGTTTACATCCACCTGATGGGGGTCGATTTCCAGATAAAGGACGAAAGCTGGCTGCTGATCAGCCCCGAGTTTGTCTTCGCAGGCCTGGCGAATCGCGTGATTGATGAGACGATCGCGCATCATGCGCCCGTTCACGTAGCAATACTGAATTTCAGAGAACGCAGCACTGCTCGCGTTTGGATCGGCAACCCAGCCGCGTAAAGCCAGATCGCCGTGCTGCCACTCAATGGCCAGAGCCTGTTCCAGAAACGGCGTCCCGCAGATAGCGCCCAGGCGACGCTCTTTCTGTCCACCTTCCGCCACCGCGCGGTACTGGCGCATCACCTTACCGTTATGGCTAAGGTTGATGGCGACATCGAATCGGGCGAGCGCGATACGGCGAATGATCTCGTCGATATGGCCGAACTCGGTCTTCTCGGTACGCATAAACTTGCGTCGGGCGGGGGTGTTGTAGAACAGATCCAGGACTTCCAGCGTCGTGCCGACAGGGTGCGCCGCGGGTTTGACCGTCACATCCATATCGCGCCCTTCGGCGTAAGCCTGCCAGGCTTCCTGCTGTTCAGCGGTACGGGAGGTCAGCGTTAAGCGCGAAACGGAGCTGATACTGGCCAGCGCTTCGCCGCGAAAACCGAGGCTAATAATCGCTTCCAGATCGTCCAGAGAGGCGATTTTACTGGTGGCGTGACGAGCCAGCGCCAGCGCCAGCTCCTCTTTTTTAATGCCACAGCCGTTGTCGCGAATACGGATAAGCTTCGCGCCACCGCGTTCGATATCAATATCGATGCGGGTTGCGCCCGCATCGAGGCTGTTTTCCACCAGCTCCTTCACCACCGACGCAGGGCGTTCCACCACCTCACCGGCGGCGATTTGGTTCGCGAGCTGCGGCGGTAGAACCTGAATCGGCATGAATGCTCCTTAGTTGGTCGCGGTCATCTCACCCGGCAGCGCTGCGCTGGCCGTCTGTGCTGAGCCGCTCTGCGGCGCAGACTGCAGAGGATGCGCCTCAAAATATTTACGTAAACCGTTATAAATCGCTTCGGCAATTTGCTGCTGGTAACTGTCGCTTCCCAACAGACGCTCTTCACCGTTGTTACTGATAAAGCCCGTCTCTACAAGGATGGACGGAATATCCGGGGAGCGCAGAACGCCGAGGCTGGCATGTTCCGGACGGCGCTTATGCAGCACGCCAACGCTTTGCAGCTGGTTCAATACGTTAGTGGCGACATCATACCCGACGCGCTGCGAATGACCGAACTGTAAATCCAGCACCGCCTGGCTGAGGTACGGATCGGACTGGCTGTTCGCCAGCACGTCGCCCGCGCCGCCTAACAGTTCAGACTGCTTCTCGTGCTCTTCCAGCCAGTTGGCCATTTCGCTGTTAGCGCGACGGTTCGACAGCACCCAAACCGAGGCGCCGGTGGCGCTACGATTCGGTGCGGCGTCCGCATGAATAGAGACCAGGAAGTTCGCGTTTTGCTTACGCGCCACGTCCGAGCGCCCCATTACGGAGATAAAGTAGTCCCCGTCGCGGGTCAACACGCCTTTAAACATGGGGTCGTCATTGAGCAGCGAACGCAGTTTCCGCGCGATAGCGATAGTGACGTTTTTCTCTCGCGTGCCGCCAGGGCCAATCGCCCCCGGGTCTTCCCCGCCGTGGCCCGCATCAATGGCGATAATGACTTTGTCACCGCTGACCGTCGCGCGTCGCGCGCTGGCCGCCGGACGCGTCACCGTATTGCTGCTGGTTGCCGCAGTAATGCGATCGTTCTGCGATTTAAACGGATTACGCGCAGGTTCAGAAGGACGCGGCGTATACACAGGTTCTTCCACGCGCTTCGCTACGACCGGCGGCGGTGGAGGCGGTGGCGGCGCGTCGGCATTGATGGTAAACACCACCGTATAGTTCGCCCCGTTTTGCTGTTTCACCGCCTTCGTTTTGCCCTTTTCGGTCAGATCAACCACCAGGCGTAACGACTGGCTATCCTGCGGCGTTCCCGAACGGATACTTTTCACCAGGTTGTTACCGCTGAACCGCAGCGGTAGCCCCTGGATCACGCCTGTTTGTTTGATATCCAGCGCCACGCTGTGGCTGTCTGGCTGTGAGAACGCATATTCAGGGTCGCCCATAAAGCTGAACGTGATCCGGGCCTGGCTTTCGCCGTTTGATACCTGAATATCTGAGAGGTTTGCCGCCCCGGCCTGCGCGCACAGCAGCACGGTGGCAGCCAACAACCAACCTTTAACGCGATTTATCATCCCGTCATCCCTACGCTTAACCGGCCAGTCGCGCCAGTAAGGAACTGCCTGATGAGGAAACAGCACTGATGCGCGCCTCACGCCCTTGTGCCTGGTAATCTAAGTGAATTTCGACATCCGGGTCAGGCAGCACACCCGCACCTTGTTGCGGCCACTCCACCAGGCAAATGGCATCGTTGGCAAAATAATCACGGATCCCCATAAATTCCAGCTCCTCAGGATCCGCAAGGCGGTATAAATCGAAGTGGTACACCATGAGATTTTCAAGGATGTACGGTTCAACCAGCGTGTAGGTTGGGCTTTTCACATTCCCGTTATGCCCTAACGCCTGCAAAAAACCCCGGCTGAAGGTGGTTTTACCCGCACCTAAATCACCATACAGATAAATGACGGTTGCCCCCTGACAGGCCTGCGCCACGCGCTTGCCGAGTTCTAAAGTGGCTTGTTCATCAGGTAAAGGAATCGCTCGATTAGTCATTTTCTACGTCAATCACATCCGGGTTAACAACACGCCGTAGCGTGCAAAAAAGATCGGTGGCCAGCATGCCGCGTGTACCGTAACGCGCGGCCAGTTTATCCGCCGCGACACCGTGGGCCACGCAGCCCGCGCAGGCTGCATCATAAAGGGGAAGTTTCTGTCCAAGCAATGCGCCAATGATGCCGGAAAGCACATCGCCCATGCCACCGCTTGCCATGCCCGCATTTCCGGCATCAATAATGCCCTGCGTCTCGTCACTGGCGACAACGGTTCCAGCCCCTTTCAAAACAGCAACACCTCCGTAACGTTTTACCAGACGCTGAGCAGAAAGTAAGCGATCGCTTTCAATTTCTGCCACGCTGCAGTTAAGCAGGCGCGCGGCTTCGCCGGGGTGTGGCGTCAGAATGCGATTGTGACGCTTATCGGGGTTTATTGCCAGAAGGTTAAGCGCGTCGGCATCCCACAGCATCGGTTTACGAAAATTCTCGACCTTTTGCAGGGCCTGTTTGCCCCATGCCTGCTGCCCAAGCCCGGGGCCGATCACCACCACATCCGCCCATTCCAGGCTTTCTTCAAGCGACTGAGGCGTAAGCTCATGGACCATCAGCTCCGGTCGGGCCGTAACGATCGGCGCAATATTCTCAATGCGAGTGAGTACTCGCACTAATCCGGCACCGCTGCGCAGAGCCGCCTCGCCGGTCATGCGAATTGCACCTGCCGTACCATGATCGCCGCCAATAATCACCAGCCTGCCGTGATCGCCCTTATGGGACGTTGGTCGGCGCGGCGGGAGCCACGCCGCAAGCTGCGAAGCATCAAAACGCGCGAGGTGCGTTTCCTGCCCGGACAGCCAGCTCTCCAGCCCCAGCGCATGGTGGTGCAGGACGCCAACAACGTCTCGTGCTTTACCGGTCAGTAGCCCCGGCTTGAGGGCAATGAAGGTTACCGTATGTGCAGCCTGAATGACCGCCCCCGGCGTCGCGCCGGTTTGTGCAATCAGGCCAGAGGGAATATCCAGGGCAACTACCGGCGCGGAATGTCTGTTAGCGTGTTCAATAAGGGCGGCAATGTTCTCGCGAGGCGCACTGCGTAGCCCGGTACCCAGCAGACCGTCAACAATCAGATCCACCTCTTCCGGCCAGACGATATCAGGCGCATGAATCACGCCGCCTGCGTTAAGCCACGCCTCCCGCGCCCCGCTGGCCTCTTCCGGCAGCGGTTTATCACTCTCCAGGGCCAGCAACGTCACGCGGATACCTGCCGCAACCGCGAGACGGGCGACGACGTAGCCGTCGCCGCCGTTATTGCCGTGACCGCACAGAATCATCCAGTGGGCGGCCTGAGGGTACGCGCTGCGGGCAACGTTAAACGCCGCCTCCCCCGCGCGCAGCATCAGTTCATAAAGGGTAATCCCGAGGCTGTCTGCGGCCTCTTTTTCGGCGCGCCGGAGGTCATCCGCATGCCAGATGGAATGTGGTATACTTGCGGGGTTTTTCTTCACCGTATGGTCCGTCATGTCACAGCCCCTCGATCTCAATGAATTAGCGCAAAAAATAAAACAGTGGGGTGCTGAGCTTGGCTTCCAGAAGGTGGGCATTACCGATACCGACCTTTCCGCCAGCGAGCCAAAACTGCAGGCCTGGCTGGACAAACAATACCACGGCGAAATGGAGTGGATGGCGCGTCATGGCATGATGCGCGCCCGCCCTCACGAGCTTTTGCCGGGCACGTTACGCGTCATCAGCGTGCGCATGAATTATCTGCCCGCCAACGCGGCCTTTGCGCGCACGCTAAAAAATCCCTCTCTGGGTTACGTCAGCCGGTACGCCCTGGGACGTGATTACCATAAGCTCTTGCGTAACCGTTTAAAAAAACTCGGGGAAACTATTCAGCAGCACTGTGTTTCGCTGAATTTTAGACCCTTTGTCGATTCTGCGCCTATTCTTGAGCGCCCGATCGCCGAAAAAGCCGGGCTTGGCTGGACAGGTAAGCACTCACTTATCCTTAGCCGCGACGCCGGATCGTTCTTCTTCCTGGGTGAACTGCTGATTGATTTACCGCTGCCGGTAGACGGCCCGGTAGAGGAAGGCTGCGGACGCTGCGTGGCCTGCATGACCATCTGTCCGACGGGTGCCATCGTCGAGCCTTACACCGTTGATGCGCGCCGCTGCATCTCCTATCTCACTATCGAACTGGAAGGGGCCATTCCAGAGGAATTTCGACCACTTATCGGCAACCGCATCTACGGCTGCGACGACTGCCAGCTGATCTGCCCGTGGAACCGCTATTCGCAGCTCACGGACGAAGAGGATTTCAGCCCGCGTAAGGCGCTGCATGCGCCGCTGCTGGTTGAGTTATTCGCCTGGACCGAAGCCTGGTTCCTGAAAGTGACGGAAGGTTCGGCCATTCGCCGTATCGGTCATCTGCGCTGGCTGCGTAATGTTGCCGTCGCGCTGGGTAATGCCCCGTGGGATGAAGCCAATATTCAGGCGCTTGAAAGCCGTAAAGGTGAGCACCCACTTCTTGATGAACACATAGAATGGGCGATTGCGCAGCAAAT
This sequence comes from Enterobacter cloacae complex sp. S3, assembly GCF_014930495.1. Classification (NCBI taxonomy): domain Bacteria; kingdom Pseudomonadati; phylum Pseudomonadota; class Gammaproteobacteria; order Enterobacterales; family Enterobacteriaceae; genus Enterobacter; species Enterobacter cloacae complex sp. S3. The sequence continues at coordinate 87,630 of NZ_JADBRD010000021.1, forward strand.
AGAGAAGCGTAATGCCTGCACGATCGAGGTGCAGCAACCGAAGAAACAGCGTCTGGTGCGGGTGATTGAAAAAGGGCTTACGCGGGATGCCTGAACTATTCACAGCCTGTGAATAAAATTACAAACTCAAGCGCCATCTGGGCTGGAGAAGAGGTCAAGTGATCTCAATAACATTTTGAAATGAAAATTTATTTACTAAATACAGCGCGTTACAAAGATATTATTCACCCTGCTAAGTTTTAACCCTGTTACGGTTAAGTGTAGTTTCTGTGGATAACTCTGTTCACAAGAGTATTTCAGAGACAATAGAAAACGTCCCCAACGACTCTTTTCGCTGTGGATATTTTAGAGATTAAGAAGAATTTGGAGCGGGAAACGAGACT
>NZ_JADBRD010000021.1:88221-117600 GCF_014930495.1 Enterobacter cloacae complex sp. S3
ACCAACTGAGCTATTCCCGCAAATCTGCACTGCTTTTGTTGCTGTCGTAACGTGTAATTCTCTGTCGTTACGGGAGGCGCATTATACGAGAAATCCTTTTAGCTGCAACCCCCCTTAAAGCGATTTTTTCGAAATTAAGTTCAAATGCTTAATTAATCGGCAAGCTGAACAATTTAACGACAAAAACCCGGCCACGCAAGGCGCCGGATCGCAAAATCACAGCTTAATAAAGTTTTCGCGGTAGTAGGAAAGCTCCGCCACGGACTCACGGATATCGTCCATCGCCTGGTGAGTCCCCTGCTTTTTAAAGCCGTCGAGGATTTCAGGCTTCCAGCGACGCGCCAGCTCTTTCAGAGTGCTGACATCCAGATAGCGGTAGTGGAAATATGACTCCAGCTCCGGCATGTACTTAAACAGGAAACGGCGATCCTGGCCGATGCTATTCCCACAGATAGGCGATTTGCCTGCCGGAACCCACTGTTTCAGGAACTCAAGTGTCGCCAGCTCCGCCTCGCGATCGCCGAACGTGCTAGCCTTCACGCGCTCTACCAGGCCACTGCCGGTGTGGGTGCGCACGTTCCATTCATCCATCAAAGCCAGCTGGTCGTCGGACTGATGCACCGCAATCGTTGGCCCTTCAGCCAGGATATTCAGGTTAGCGTCCGTCACCAGCGTTGCAATTTCAATGATGCGATCGCGCTCGGGATCCAGCCCGGTCATTTCGAGATCGATCCAAATCAGGTTGTTTTCATCCGCGCTCATGTTATTTTCCACCCTTCTCGCATAACCGGCAGTAGCAGGTTAACTAGTATTAATTAGAGTGTATCATAGAGGTTTTGCCCCTTACGGGCGACCAGGAGCCAGCGCGATTGAGTAAAAATAAACTCTCCAAAGGGCAGCAGCGCCGCGTAAACGCCAACCACCAGCGCCGTCTTAAAACCACTTCGGAGAAGCCGGATTATGACGACAACCTGTTTGGTGAAGCGACAGAAGGCGTAGTCATCAGCCGTTTCGGTATGCATGCCGATGTCGAATCCGCCGACGGGGATATCCACCGTTGCAATATCCGTCGCACCATCCGTTCACTGGTTACCGGCGATCGCGTGGTCTGGCGACCGGGTAAAGAGGCGGCGGAAGGCGTTACGGTAAAAGGTATCGTTGAAGCGGTTCATGAGCGCACGTCCGTGTTAACCCGTCCCGATTTCTACGACGGGGTCAAACCTATTGCCGCCAACATTAACCAGATCGTCATTGTTTCGGCGATTTTGCCCGAACTTTCGCTCAACATTATCGACCGATATCTCGTCGCCTGCGAAACGCTGCAGGTTGAACCGATTATCGTGTTGAACAAAATCGATCTGCTGGATGACGACGGCATGGCCTTCGTGAATGAGCAGATGGATATCTACCGCAAGATTGGTTACCGCGTGCTGATGGTCTCCAGCCACACCAAAGATGGCCTTAAACCGCTGGAAGAGGCGCTGACCGACCGCATCAGCATCTTTGCGGGCCAGTCCGGCGTGGGTAAATCGAGCCTGCTGAACAACCTGCTCGGCCTCCAGCAAGAGATCCTGACCAACGATGTGTCCAACGTCTCTGGCCTGGGCCAGCACACCACCACCGCCTCGCGTCTGTATCATTTCCCGCACGGCGGCGACGTGATCGACTCCCCGGGGGTGCGTGAGTTCGGTTTGTGGCACCTTGAGCCGGAACAAATCTTTAACGGATTTGTCGAATTCCATGATTATTTAGGCGCCTGTAAATACCGCGACTGTAAGCACGATAACGACCCAGGCTGCGCTATCCGTGAAGCGGTTGAGAAAGGCGAGATCGCGGAAACCCGCTTCGAGAATTACCACCGCATTCTTGAGAGCATGGAAGACGTAAAAACGCGTAAAAACTTTTCTGATTCTGATAACTGACAACTAAGCTAAGCATCGCTAAAATCGTCCCCTTTTTTCAGGTTCCGGCGGCTAAACGCCGGATCAGGAACGACAAAACAATGGCCTGGAGGCTACCTTGTTAAACGCATTTAAACTTTCGCTTCAATACATTCTGCCAAAACTGTGGCTCACTCGCCTGGCGGGCTGGGGCGCAAGCAAACGCGCGGGCTGGCTGACCAAACTGGTCATCGACCTTTTCGTAAAATATTACAAGGTCGATATGAAAGAGGCGCAGAAGCCGGATACCGCCAGCTACCGCACCTTCAACGAGTTCTTCGTACGCCCGCTGCGTGACGAAGTGCGCCCGCTGAACACCGACCCTAACGTCCTGGTGATGCCGGCAGACGGCGTGATCAGCCAGTTGGGTAATATCGAAGACGACAAAATCCTGCAGGCGAAGGGCCATAACTACAGTCTGGAAGCGCTGCTGGCGGGTAACTACCTGATGGCGGATCTGTTCCGCAACGGTACGTTTGCCACCACCTATCTTTCACCGCGCGACTACCATCGCGTGCACATGCCGTGTAACGGTATCCTGCGTGAAATGATTTACGTCCCGGGCGACCTGTTCTCCGTAAACCACCTGACCGCGCAGAACGTGCCGAACCTGTTTGCCCGCAACGAGCGCGTCATCTGTCTGTTCGATACTGAATTTGGCCCTATGGCGCAGATTCTGGTGGGTGCGACCATCGTAGGCAGCATCGAAACCGTCTGGGCGGGCACCATCACCCCACCGCGCGAAGGCGTGATCAAACGCTGGACCTGGCCTGCCGGTGAAGCGGAAGGCTCGGTGGCCCTGCTGAAAGGTCAGGAGATGGGTCGCTTCAAGCTGGGCTCTACCGTAATCAACCTGTTTGCGCCGGGCAAAGTGAAGCTGGCTGAACAGCTCGAAAGCCTGTCGGTCACCAAACTGGGCCAGCCGCTGGCGGTCTCTACCGAAACCTTCGTTACGCCGGATGCAGAACCAGCGCCGCTACCGCAGGAAGAGATCAACGCCGAGCACGACGCCAGCCCGCTGGTTGACGACAAAAAAGACGAAGGCTAACAACAGAAGGATCGCTGACGTGCGCCCGATTATCGTTCTACTGATGGCCTGGTGCCTCAGCATGGGGGCGTACGCAGCGACAGCCCCCGACGCCAAACAGATAACCCAGGAACTGGAGCAGGCAAAAGCGGCTAAACCCGCTCAGCCAGAGACCGTCGAGTCGCTCCAGGCTGCCCTGAACGCGCTTGAGGAGCGAAAAGGCTCTCTTGAGCGCGCTCAGCAGTATCAGCAGGTTATCGACAATTTCCCCAAACTCTCGCAGACGCTGCGCGCGCAGCTCAATAATTTGCGTGACGAACCGCGCGACGTGCCCGCAGGCATGACCTCCGATGCCCTGAACCAGGAGATCCTGCAGGTCAGCAGCCAGCTTCTGGAAAAGAGCCGCCTTGCCCAGCAGGAGCAGGAGCGAGCGCGTGAAATTGCCGACTCCCTCAGCCAGCTTCCGCAACAGCAAACCGATGCCCGCCGCCAGCTTAATGAAGTTGAGCGTCGCGTGGGTACGCAAAGCGGCAATACGCCACAGGCTCAGGCTCAAAATCTGGGCCTGCAGGCAGAATCGGCTCGCCTGAAGGCCCTTGTCGATGAGCTGGAGCTGGCGCAGCTTTCCGCCAATAACCGCCAGGAACTGTCGCGGATGCGCTCTGAACTCGCTCAGAAGCAGAGCGAGCAGCTGGATGCGTATCTCCAGGCCCTGCGCAATCAGCTCAACAGCCAGCGCCAGCGTGAAGCGGAGCGCGCGCTGGAAAGCACCGAACTGCTGGCGGAAAACAGCGAAAACCTGCCTGCCGGTATCAACGAACAATTCAGGGTCAACCGCGAGCTTTCTGCCGCACTGAATCAGCAGGCGCAGCGCATGGATCTGGTTGCCTCGCAGCAGCGTCAGGCGACCAATCAAACCCTTCAGGTTCGCCAGGCGCTCAACACCCTGCGCGAGCAGTCCCAGTGGCTCGGGTCATCAAACCTGCTGGGCGAAGCGTTGCGCGCCCAAGTCGCGCGCCTGCCGGAAATGCCGAAACCGCAACAGCTGGATACCGAGATGGCCCAGCTGCGCGTTCAGCGACTGCACTTTGAAGATCTTCTCAATAAACAGCCGCAAATCCGCCAGATCCGTCAGGCTGACGGCCAGCCCCTGACCAGCGAGCAAAACCGCATTCTGGAAGCCCAGCTGCGTACCCAGCGTGAACTGCTGAACTCTCTGCTCCAGGGCGGGGATACGCTGATTCTGGAGTTGACCAAGCTAAAAGTCTCCAATAGCCAGCTGGAAGATGCGCTGAAAGAGGTGAACGAGGCTACGCACCGTTATCTCTTCTGGACGTCCGACGTGCGCCCGATGACCTTCTCGTGGCCGATTGAGATTGTCCAGGACCTGCGCCGCCTGATTTCGCTGGACACCTTTAGCCAGCTGGGACAGGCAAGCGTGATGATGTTCACCAGCAAAGAGACCATTTTCCCGCTGCTGGGGGCGTTGATTCTGGTGGGCTTCAGCATTTACTCGCGCAGACATTTCACCCGCTTCCTGGAACGTTCCAGCTCCAGGGTCGGGAAAGTCACCCAGGATCACTTCTGGCTGACGTTACGCACCGTATTCTGGTCGATTCTTGTCGCCTCCCCGCTGCCGGTGCTGTGGATGACGCTGGGGTATGGCCTGCGGGAAGCCTGGCCTTATCCGCTCGCGGTCGCGATTGGCGATGGCGTCACCGCCACGGTGCCGCTGCTGTGGGTGGTCATGATTTGCGCCACCTTCGCGCGCCCCAATGGCCTGTTTATCACCCACTTTGGCTGGCCGCGTAATCGCGTTGCGCGCGCCATGCGTTACTACCTGATGAGCATCGGGCTGATTGTGCCGCTGATTATGGCGCTGATCATGTTCGATAATCTCAACGACCGGGAGTTCTCAGGCTCGCTGGGGCGCCTCTGCTTTATGCTGATATGCGGGGCGCTGGCCATCGTCACGCTCAGCCTGAAACGCGCGGGTATTCCGCTCTATCTCGATAAATCCGGCAGCGGCGAAAACATGTTCAACCGGCTGCTCTGGAACCTGCTGCTTAGCGCGCCGCTGTTTGCGATGCTGGCAGCCGCGGTGGGCTATCTGGCAACCGCGCAGGCGCTGCTGGCGCGGCTGGAAACCTCGGTGGCCATCTGGTTCCTGCTGCTGGTGGTGTACCACGTGATCCGCCGCTGGATGCTGATCCAGCGCCGCCGTCTGGCCTTTGACCGAGCCAAGCATCGCCGGGCGGAGATCCTCGCCCAGCGCGCGCGGGGTGAGGAAGAGCCAAACCACGTCAACAGTACGGAAGGCACAACGGAAGCGGACGAAGTCGAACTGGATCTGGATGCCATCAGTACCCAGTCCCTGCGCCTGGTTCGTTCCATCCTGATGCTGATTGCCCTCCTGTCGGTGATCTTCCTGTGGTCCGAGATCCACTCCGCATTTGGCTTCCTGGAGAACATCTCGCTCTGGGACGTGACGTCTACGGTGCAGGGCGTTGAAAGCCTGGAGCCGATTACCTTAGGGGCGGTGCTGATTGCCATTCTGGTGCTGATCATCACCACGCAGCTGGTGCGCAACTTCCCGGCGCTGCTGGAGCTGGCGCTGCTGCAGCATCTGGATTTAACGCCGGGGACGGGCTATGCGATTACGACCATTACCAAATATCTGATCATGCTGTTTGGCGGGCTGGTTGGCTTCTCGATGATCGGTATTGAGTGGTCGAAGCTGCAGTGGCTGGTGGCGGCCCTTGGTGTAGGGTTAGGTTTCGGCTTACAGGAGATCTTCGCCAACTTCATCTCTGGCCTGATCATTCTGTTCGAAAAACCGATACGTATTGGCGATACCGTAACGATTCGCGATCTGACCGGCAGCATCACGAAGATCAACACCCGTGCGACGACGATCAGCGACTGGGATCGGAAAGAGATCATCGTGCCAAACAAGGCGTTTATCACCGAGCAGTTCATCAACTGGTCGCTGTCAGACTCCGTTACCCGCGTGGTGCTGACGGTACCGGCGCCGTCGGACGCCAACAGCGAAGAGGTCACCCAGATCCTCTACACTGCCGCTGAGCGCTGTTCGCTGGTAATCGACAACCCGGCGCCGGAAGTATTCCTTGTGGATTTACAGCAGGGGATCCAGATTTTCGAGCTGCGCATCTACGCCGCCGAAATGGGACACCGTATGCCGCTGCGCCATGAGATCCACCAGCTGATTCTGGCGGGCTTCCGCGAGCACGGTATTGATATGCCGTTCCCGCCGTTCCAGATGCGTCTCGAAAGCCTGGACGGGCGTAAAACGGGAAGAACGCTGACGTCAGCGGCGCGTACGCGTCCGGCGGGAAGTTTGTAAGGTAAGCGGGGCAACCCTCTCCCGCGGGAGAGGGTTGACTGCCGTCAGGCGCGATCTACGGTAAACGCAATCACATCGCCAAGCTGCTCTGCGCCCAGGGCCAGCATCACCAGACGGTCAACACCCAGCGCCACGCCGGAGCAATCCGGCAGACCTGCTTTTAATGCTTCAAGCAAATTCACATCAATAGGCTGCTGCGGCAGACCGCGCGCGGCGCGCTTGCGGTTATCCTGCTCGAAGCGCTGCTGCTGCTCGCGGGCATCCGTCAGTTCGTGGAAGCCGTTCGCCAGCTCGATGCCTTTGTAATAGACCTCAAAACGCTCTGCGACACGATGATCTTCGGTACTGATCTGCGCCAGCGACGCCTGGCTTGCCGGGAAGTGATAGACAAAGGTCGGACGGTCTTTGCCAATCTGCGGTTCTACACCGAAGGTAAACAGCAGCTGCAGCAGCGTGTCGCGATCCTCTTCGGTATCCGCCACGTTGCTGAGATCCAGTTTTGCCGCCACTTCGCGCAGCTGGGTTTTGTCCGCCGACAGCGGATCGATTTCCAGATGGCGCTGGAAAGCCTGCTGATAGGATAGCGTTTCGGCTTCCGAGCAGTCCAGCACCTGCTGGAGCAGATCGTCCACCTCATTCATCAGACGGTACATATCATAATGCGGGCGGTACCACTCCAGCATGGTGAATTCCGGATTGTGGTGACGACCCATCTCTTCATTACGGAAGCTGCGGCACAGCTGATACACCGGGCCACACCCCGCCGCCAGCAGGCGTTTCATGTGGTATTCCGGGCTGGTCATCAGATACAAATTCATGCCCTGAGAGTGGCCGGGGCCAACAAAACGGGTTTCAAACGGCACCAGATGAATATCCGTTACCGTTGCCTGACTCATGCACGGCGTTTCCACCTCCAGGACTCCGCGGTCGGCAAAGAAACGGCGGATCTCCGCCATAATTGCAGCGCGTTTTAACAGATTAGGGATGGATGCGCTCGGCTGCCAGGTGGCCGTTTCGCTCATGAGTTGTTCTCCGATTTCAGACAAGGGCACGAAGTCTACTCGTTAGCAGGGGCAGAGACAAATTTTGCGCAGTAAAAAAGCGCGTTTCATTTAGGTGAACTTTTTCGTGACGTATTTCATCAATCTTCATGATAAATCGCCGTACAGAACAGCAAAAAAATCGAACACGTCAAATTTCCCTGACATCTACACGGTTATACTGTTTTACCCATAAAGGAGCAGTGGAAACGCTTTCGCAATCGTCCTTTTGGACGGGTGAACTACCTTTAGTTTGTCGCGTTGCGAAATAACAAAAATCTGGAGGAATGTCGTGCAAACTTTTCAAGCCGATCTTGCCGTAATAGGCGCTGGCGGGGCTGGATTACGTGCTGCGATTGCTGCAGCACAAGCTAATCCCAACGCTAAAATCGCATTGATTTCAAAAGTCTATCCAATGCGTAGTCACACAGTGGCAGCAGAAGGAGGATCCGCCGCCGTTGCGCAGGATCATGACAGCTTTGAATACCATTTCCACGACACGGTTGCAGGGGGCGACTGGCTTTGCGAGCAGGATGTCGTTGACTACTTTGTGCATCATTGTCCCACGGAAATGACCCAGCTTGAACAGTGGGGATGTCCGTGGAGCCGCCGTCCTGACGGCAGCGTCAACGTTCGCCGCTTTGGCGGTATGAAGATTGAACGCACCTGGTTCGCCGCCGATAAAACCGGCTTCCACATGCTGCACACCCTGTTCCAGACCTCCCTTCAGTTCCCACAAATTCAGCGCTTCGATGAACATTTCGTCCTCGACATTCTGGTTGATGACGGACAGGCGCGTGGCCTGGTGGCGATGAACATGATGGAAGGCACGCTTGTCCAGATCCGCGCCAACGCGGTAGTGATGGCAACGGGCGGTGCGGGTCGCGTTTATCGTTATAACACCAACGGCGGCATCGTCACCGGTGACGGCATGGGCATGGCGCTCGGTCACGGCGTACCGCTGCGCGATATGGAGTTCGTGCAGTATCACCCAACCGGTCTGCCGGGCTCCGGCATTCTGATGACGGAAGGCTGCCGCGGTGAAGGCGGTATTCTGGTCAATAAAAACGGCTACCGCTATCTGCAGGATTACGGCATGGGCCCGGAAACCCCGCTCGGCGAGCCGAAGAACAAATACATGGAACTCGGCCCGCGCGACAAAGTCTCTCAGGCCTTCTGGCACGAGTGGCGCAAAGGCAACACCATCTCCACGCCGCGCGGCGATGTGGTCTATCTCGACCTGCGTCACCTTGGCGAGAAGAAACTGCTGGAACGTCTGCCGTTCATCTGCGAGCTGGCGAAAGCTTACGTCGGCGTCGACCCGGTGAAAGAGCCGATTCCGGTGCGTCCAACCGCGCACTACACCATGGGCGGGATCGAAACCGACCAGCAGTGCGAAACCCGTATTAAAGGCCTGTTCGCCGTCGGCGAGTGTTCCTCCGTGGGTCTGCACGGCGCCAACCGTCTGGGGTCTAACTCGCTGGCAGAGCTGGTCGTCTTTGGCCGTATGGCGGGCGAGCGCGCGATGGAGCGGGCGGCTACCGCAGGCGAAGCCAACGGTGCCGCGCTGGATGCGCAGGTAGCAGACGTTGAAAAACGCCTGAAAGATCTGGTGAACCAGGAGGGTAACGAGAACTGGTCTAAGATCCGCGACGAGATGGGCCTGTCGATGGAAGAAGGCTGCGGTATTTACCGTACGCCAGAGCTGATGCAAAAAACCGTCGACAAGCTGGCGGAACTGCAGGAGCGCTTTAAGCGCGTGCGCATCACCGATACCTCCAGCGTATTCAACACCGACCTGCTCTACACCATTGAGCTGGGCCACGGTCTGAACGTCGCGGAATGTATGGCGCACTCTGCGCTGGCGCGTAAAGAGTCGCGTGGGGCCCACCAGCGTCTGGACGAAGGCTGTACCGAACGTGACGACGTCAATTTCCTGAAACACACTCTCGCCTGGCGCGATGCAGATGGCACCACACGTCTGGACTACAGCGACGTGAAAATCACCGCGCTGCCGCCGGCTAAACGCGTGTACGGTGCAGAAGCAGAAGCCGCCGAGAAGAAGGAGAAGGCGAATGGCTGAGATGCAAAAAATGAAGGTTGAAGTGGTGCGCTACAATCCGGAAGTGGACGCCGCACCGCACAGCGCTTTCTATGAAGTCCCTTATGACGAGCAAACCTCCCTGCTGGATGCGCTCGGCTATATCAAAGACAACCTGGCGCCAGACCTGAGCTACCGCTGGTCCTGCCGTATGGCAATCTGCGGCTCCTGCGGCATGATGGTCAACAAGGTGCCGAAGCTGGCCTGCAAGACCTTCCTGCGCGAGTACACCAAAGGCATTAAGGTCGAAGCGCTGGGCAACTTCCCGATTGAACGCGATCTGGTGGTCGATATGACCCACTTTATCGAAAGCCTGGAAGCGATTAAGCCGTACATCATTGGTAATCCGCGCACGCCGGATCAGGGGCCAAATACCCAGACGCCGGCTCAGATGGCGAAATACCATCAGTTCTCCGGCTGCATCAACTGCGGCCTGTGCTACGCAGCCTGTCCACAGTTTGGCCTGAACAAGGAGTTCATCGGCCCGGCCGCCATTACCCTGGCACACCGCTATAACGAAGACAGCCGCGACCACGGCAAAAAAGAACGTATGGCGCAGCTTAACAGCCAGAACGGCGTCTGGAGCTGTACCTTTGTGGGTTACTGCTCCGAAGTGTGTCCGAAGCACGTCGACCCGGCCGCCGCAATTCAGCAGGGTAAAGTAGAAAGCTCGAAAGACTTTCTTATCGCTACCCTGAAACCACGCTAAGGAGTGCATGATGACGACTAAACGCAAAGCCTATGTGCGGCCTGTGCCGTCCACCTGGTGGAAAAACCTGCCGTTTTATCGCTTCTACATGCTGCGTGAAGGCACGGCGGTACCGGCGGTCTGGTTCAGCCTTGAGCTGATGTACGGCGTTTTTGCCCTCAAGCATGGTCCGGAAGCCTGGGCCAGCTTTGTCGGTTTCCTGCAAAACCCGATCATTGTTGTTCTGAACCTGATCGTGCTCGCAGCCGCGCTGCTTCATACCAAAACCTGGTTTGAACTGGCGCCAAAAGCGGCGAACATCATCATAAAAGACGAGAAAATGGGGCCAGAGCCGGTGATTAAAGGGCTCTGGGCAGTGACGATTCTGGTCACTGTGGTCATTCTGTTTGTCGCACTGTTCTGGTAAGGAGACACCTGTGATCAATCCAAATCCAAAACGTTCTGACGAGCCGGTCTTCTGGGGCCTGTTTGGCGCAGGCGGCATGTGGAGTGCCATCATCGCCCCCGTCATCATTCTGCTGGTCGGCATTATGCTGCCGCTGGGGCTGTTCCCGGGCGATGCGCTGAGCTACGAGCGCGTACTGGCGTTCGCGAGCAGCTTTATCGGCCGCGTGTTCATCTTCCTGATGATCGTCCTGCCGCTGTGGTGTGGTCTGCACCGTATTCACCATGCAATGCATGATCTGAAAATCCATGTACCGAGCGGGAAATGGGTGTTCTACGGTCTGGCGACCATCCTAACCGTGGTGACGCTGATTGCCGTGGTCACCATCTGACGCTTCTGGCCCGCCATCCGGCGGGCCTTTTATTTCTGCATCTTCCCCACCAGCCACTGGGCAAACTCGCGCATTGCGGGCGTTTCTGTCCGTGACTGTAGTCTTGTGAGCCAGTAGCTGCCGAGGTCAATCTGCGTTGCAAACGGCTGCACGATGCGTTCGCTGCTGAGTAAATGGGTAAACATGTCGACAGGCGCAATGGCAATCCCTGTGCCTGCCTGCGCGGCTTCCAGCATGGTCACGGACGAATCAAACACCATCACCCGGTGCGTCGGCGAGGGAGAGTGTTCGCCCGCTGCCTGCATCCACGCAGCCCACTCGTCGCGCCGGTAGGAGCGCAGCAGGGTAAACTTCAGGATATCTGCCGGGCTTTTTAGACAGGAGGCAATGTCGGGTGTACAGAGCGCAGACAGCGGCGCAGGGCAAAGGAATTCAGCATCGGTTCCATGCCACGCGCCGCCACCGTAGCGAATGGCGTAATCAAGCCCTTCAGCCGCCGGGTCGACGCGATTGTTATGGGTGGAAAGCTGAAGATCAATATGCGGATAGCAGCGGCGAAAGTCCGCAAGCTCAGAGAATAAAACCCCCGTAGCAAAGGTTCCTACCACACCTATTTTGAGCTTCTCCTGAGCGCGCTGGCTGGCAAAGCGATCCAGCATTCCGGCGATACGATCGAACGAGTCATTCAGCACCGGCAGCAAATTCTCGCCTTCGGTGGTCAACATCAGCCCACGCGAAACGCGGACAAACAGCTGGCAATTAAGGTGCTGCTCCAGCGCCTTTACGTGCTGGCTAATCGCGGAATGGGTGACGTTCAGCTCGATAGCGGCATGCGTAAAACTGAGATGCCTGGCGGCTGCTTCAAACGCCCGCAGGGAATTAAGAGGGAGATAGCTGCGCGTCATGGTCTCGTCCGTTAGAAAAATTAACAGCTAATGCTAAATTTAACCGTTTGTCAGCCATAGTCAAATCCAACAGACTACAGCGGTCTGACGGGCCCGGACACACCCTTGAACTGCTATTACGGAAGATAACTGATGATGACTAAATCCCTTTGCTGCGCCCTGCTGCTCAGCACCTCCTGCTCGGTATTGGCTGCCCCGATGTCAGAAAAACAGCTGGCTGAGGTGGTGGAACGTACCGTTACGCCGCTGATGAAAGCTCAGGCCATTCCGGGTATGGCGGTGGCGGTGATTTATCAGGGTCAGCCGCACTACTTTACCTTCGGTAAAGCCGATGTTGCGGCGAATAAACCTGTCACCCCACAAACCTTATTCGAGCTGGGCTCTATAAGTAAAACCTTCACCGGCGTACTGGGCGGCGATGCCATTGCTCGGGGTGAAATATCGCTGGGCGATCCGGTGACCAAATACTGGCCTGAACTGACAGGCAAGCAGTGGCAGGGGATCCGCATGCTGGATCTGGCAACCTATACCGCAGGAGGTTTGCCGTTACAGGTACCGGATGAGGTCACGGATAACGCCTCTCTGCTGCGCTTTTATCAAAACTGGCAGCCGCAGTGGAAGCCGGGCACTACGCGTCTTTACGCCAACGCCAGCATCGGTCTTTTTGGCGCGCTGGCGGTCAAACCTTCCGGCATGAGCTATGAGCAGGCCATAACGACGCGGGTCTTTAAGCCGCTCAAGCTGGACCATACCTGGATTAACGTTCCCAAAGCGGAAGAGTCGCATTACGCCTGGGGATACCGCGACGGTAAAGCGGTACACGTTTCGCCAGGCATGCTGGACGCTGAAGCCTATGGCGTAAAAACCAACGTGCAGGATATGGCAAACTGGGTGATGGTCAACATGAAGCCGGACTCGCTTCAGGATAGTTCACTCAGGAAAGGCATTACCCTGGCGCAGTCTCGCTACTGGCGCGTAGGTGCCATGTATCAGGGTTTAGGCTGGGAAATGCTTAACTGGCCGGTCGATGCCAAAACCGTGGTTGAAGGTAGCGACAATAAGGTGGCGCTGGCACCGCTGCCTGCGAGAGAAGTGAATCCACCGGCGCCCCCGGTCAATGCGTCATGGGTCCATAAAACAGGCTCTACCGGCGGGTTTGGCAGCTACGTGGCGTTTATTCCCGAAAAGCAGCTCGGCATTGTGATGCTGGCGAATAAAAGCTATCCGAACCCGGCACGCGTTGAGGCGGCATACCGTATCCTCGACGCGCTGCAGTAAAACATTGCCGGGTGGCGCTAACGCTTACCCGGCCTACAAAATCCACGGGGTGGCCACCCGGCGAAACACACCGCACAAAAACCACATTTTCCTTGCCGTCATCTACACTTAACAAAAAACAGTAAGGAAACTCCTATGCGCATTCTGCCTGTTATCGCCGCGGTGACAGCCGCGTTTTTAGTGGTTGCCTGCAGTTCCCCTACCCCACCTCCAGGCGTTACCGTCGTCTCGCCTTTTGATGCACAACGCTTCCTTGGAACATGGTATGAAATCGCGCGCCTCGACCATCGGTTTGAGCAGGGCTTAGAGAAGGTCACCGCGAATTACAGCCCGATGGATGATGGCGGTATTCAGGTGATCAACCGGGGCTATAATCCCGATCGGGAGATGTGGCAGCAGTCGATTGGGAAAGCGTACTTCACGGGCGACCCGCGACGGGCCGCGCTCAAAGTCTCTTTCTTCGGCCCGTTTTATGGCGGCTATAACGTGATCGCGCTCGACAGAGAGTACCGTCACGCGCTGGTCTGCGGGCCGGATCGCGACTATCTGTGGATACTTTCCCGCACGCCAACTATTTCGTCAGAAATGAAACAGCAAATGCTGGACGTCGCGACCCGGCAAGGGTTTGATGTGTCAAAACTCATCTGGGTAAAACAGCCCCATTAATGGGTGCTGAGCTTCAGCCCAACGATGCCGGCCACAATCAAGGCGAGGCTGGCGATACGCGCCAGACTCGCTGACTCTCCCAGCAGCAGAATGCCGGTGATGGCGGCCCCCACCGCACCAATGCCCGTCCAGACGGCATAAGCCGTTCCCACAGGCAGCGAGCGCATCGCCCAGGATAACAGGACAATACTCACGATCATTGCGGTGACGGTTATGACGCTGGGCGTCAGGCGGGTAAATCCGTGGGTGTACTTGAGACCAATTGCCCATACCACTTCGAGCAGGCCAGCAATAAAAAGAATGATCCAGGACATTTCAGGCTCCTTAACTTAATTCAAGTTGGGGCCGTCCCCGGTGAAAGAAACGCTTACGGGTCGTCCCGTAAGGCAGAGATTACGCCCCATATTGTGGTTAGCGTGCTATTTTTTTTCAATCATTTTTTGCTGAACACGTTAAGGCAAGAAATAGCCGCAGTATGGCGCGTAGTTCCGGCATTTAGCACTCATCCGACTTCTCTATGATGATGTGCTTTCTGATGGCAGGAAGCCAAACCACTAGCCGACTGCGAATAAAATATGTTCAAAATTCTTTTGATTGACCGTTGTCACTTCACCCGCACGGGGTTTGAAGCATGGCTCAATCATTCCGGTTTGTTCCCAGGACACTACGTTGTGACCGGGCTAAATAATCTGTTCCTTGCCAGGGAGCACATTCTGCAATGGAAACCCACGCTGGTCATCGCCGACCTGTACGGCTTCAGGCAGGATATTCATCATTTTCAGCAGCTCTCGTCCTTGCTTAACGCCAGTGAACGATTACCGTTTATTATGCTGCAATCGGGAGAGGACCGCGGCATGACCGACTGGCTCGGACAGTTCCCGGTGTGGTCGTCGCTGTTGAAAAACGCCAGTCTCGAAGAAGTGGCAACGACTATCAACGACGCATTAAACTCGCGCGCCAGCGCTGAAAGGCCAACGGCAGCCGCCCCCTTGCTGACCCGGCAGGAAGAGAAAGTGCTGACATTGTGGATGGATGGGGCAAGCAATCAAAAAATTGCCGCTCACCTGAGTATCAATGGCAAAACGGTCTATACCTACAAACGCAATATCCGCATGAAACTGCATATGGATACGCGTTTTTCTCCGTTTTTATCCCTGCAGGAATCAGAAAGCTGACGGTACGAAACCCGCTGGTCTCGTACCGTATGTTAATTACTGCTGAGCTTTAGTTGCCGCACCAGAGATTGCGCTACCACCTTCAGAAATATCCTGACCGACGCCACGCGTGGTATTACAGGCCGTTAACACTGAAGAAAGTACCAGGACTGAAAAGATCGCTGCAATTGTCTTCTTAACCATAATATCTTCCTTTTATAGCCAAAGTTGTTTTGTGTATAGCAACTTAAGAATAGACAAGATCCCGCCGGTTGACGGAAAAGGAAGCATTTTTAGGAAAATTAGACGAACTTAGCTGGCGGCGTGAGAAATGATATGACCGAGATCCTGGATATCTTGTCCCATTCCACGGGTGGTGTTACAGCCGGAAAGCAATGCACTGGAAAGCGCTAACAGAAGCAGAATTTTAACGGTACGTTTCATCATCCCTGCCTGCAAAAATCAGGCGCAGCGGGCGCTGCGCCTTCAATCATGACGTAAATTACTTCACGCGGGATACGTATTCGCCGGAGCGGGTATCCACTTTGATCACTTCGCCAGTCTGTACGAACAGTGGAACTTTAACCACTGCGCCGGTAGACAGTTTGGCTGGTTTACCGCCGGTACCTGCGGTATCACCTTTCAGACCTGGATCGGTTTCAACGATTTCCAGTTCTACGAAGTTTGGTGGGGTCACAGCGATAGGCTGGCCGTTCCACAGGGTCACGATGCACTCAGCCTGATCCAGCAGCCATTTAGCGCTATCACCTACCGCTTTCTCATCAGCAGACAGCTGTTCGAAAGTGGAGTTGTTCATGAAATGATAGAACTCACCGTCGTTGTACAGATAGGTCAGGTTCATATCAACAACATCAGCGCCTTCAGCGGAGTCAGTAGACTTGAAGGTTTTCTCAACACGGGTACCGGTCAGCAGACGGCGCAGCTTAACGCGTGCGAATGCCTGGCCTTTACCTGGTTTAACGAATTCGCTGGCTTCAACCGCGTACGGTTCGCCGTCCATCATGATTTTAAGACCAGCACGAAAATCGTTGCTATAGTACGTTGCCATAAGGCCCTCTAAATTTGTTAACTGGTAGCTAAGCCACAAAATGGCGCATATTGTAACCCTAAACACCCCGTCCAGAGAAGATTGGTTATCGCAACTTGCCGATGTAATCACCAGTCCTGATGAATTGCTGCGTCTTTTAGACCTCGATCAGCACCCAGAGTTGCTTGCAGGCCGCGAGGCAAAACGCCTTTTCGCCCTGCGCGTTCCCCGTGCGTTTGTGGCGCGAATGGAGAAAGGCAACCCCGACGATCCACTTTTAAAACAAACGCTTACTTCGCAGGATGAGTTTGTCACCGCGCAGGGATACAGCACCGATCCGCTGGAAGAGCAGAACAGCGTGGTGCCGGGTTTATTGCACAAGTATCTCAACCGCGCCCTGCTGCTGGTAAAAGGCGGTTGCGCGGTAAATTGTCGTTATTGCTTCCGTCGGCACTTCCCGTATGCCGAAAACCAGGGCAATAAACGCAACTGGCAGGTCGCGCTGGACTATATCGCCGCCCATCCGGAGCTGGATGAGATTATTTTTTCCGGCGGTGACCCGCTGATGGCAAAAGATCATGAGCTGGACTGGCTGTTGACCCAGCTTGAAGCCATTCCGCACGTTAAGCGCCTGCGTATTCACAGCCGTTTACCGATTGTCATTCCGGCACGTGTCACTGACGGACTGGTGTCACGCCTGGAGCAGTCAAGATTGCAGGTGCTGCTGGTGAACCATATTAACCACGCGAATGAAATTGACGATGACTTTCGCGCGGCGATGGCGCGTCTGCGTAAAGCGGGCGTGACGCTGCTGAACCAGAGCGTGCTGCTGCGCGGCGTCAATGACAGCGCCCGCGTGCTGGCCGACCTGAGCAATGCCCTGTTTGATGCGGGCGTGATGCCCTATTACCTGCACGTGCTGGATCGCGTTCAGGGCGCGGCCCATTTCATGGTGACGGATGAAGAAGCCCGGCAGATTATGCGCGAACTGTTAACGCTGGTTTCAGGCTATATGGTGCCGAAGCTGGCACGCGAGATTGGCGGAGAGCCGAGCAAGACGCCGCTGGATCTGCAGCTGCGGCAGCGCTAGTTTCCCCGCACCCTAACCCTCTCCCACAGGGAGAGGGAAAAAGGCAATCAGTTCGGGCACTTGTAGACCTGGCCGTTCATCTGGCTGGCGGTCGGCACGAAGCTGGACAGCATACTCTGCGTTGGGCTGCTCACGCCGTAAATCACGTTACCGCCCATTGCCGCAGCCTGGTTACGCAGGGCATTCGCCGCACCGCGCATCGAGCCACCTTCTTCGCCATGCTGACCTGACATCCAGTTACTTTGCTCACCGGTTGCCGTGCCTAACAGCTGGCATTCACTGCCAGGCTTATCTTCCACAAAGCGAACGCCCTGGCCCGCTGCCGACAGCTCATTGCTGGAGCTACAACCCGCCAGCAGCAATGCTGCCCCTACAATCCCTGCACAGACTTTTACGCGCATGTTATTCCTCGTTTTCAATAAGCTGGACAGTAGTTGTCCGTGTGTAAATCTTATACCTAAAAGATGACCAAAAGAAAAACCCCCGAGCATTTCTGCCCGGGGGTTTTTCACATTCTACGACGTAGAACGCACGATTACATCATGCCGCCCATACCGCCCATGCCGCCCATGCCAGCAGCACCTAAGTCTGGTGCATCGCCTTTAGGCATATCGGTGACCATGCACTCGGTGGTGATCATCAGGCCAGCGACAGATGCCGCGTACTGCAGAGCAGAACGGGTCACTTTCGTTGGATCCAGGATACCGAAGTCGATCATGTTGCCGTATTCTTCAGTTGCTGCGTTGTAACCGTAGTTACCTTCGCCCGCTTTCACGTTGTTCGCAACCACAGATGGCTCTTCACCGGCGTTAGAAACGATCTGACGCAGAGGAGCTTCCATTGCGCGCAGCGCAACTTTGATACCCACGTTCTGATCTTCGTTCTGTGCGGTCAGGCCTGCCAGTTTAGCGGCGACACGCACCAGCGCAACACCACCACCAGCAACCACGCCTTCTTCTACCGCAGCACGGGTCGCGTGCAGGGCATCGTCAACGCGTGCTTTTTTCTCTTTCATTTCAACTTCGGTCGCTGCACCGACTTTGATTACCGCAACGCCGCCAGCCAGTTTCGCTACGCGCTCCTGCAGTTTTTCACGGTCGTAATCGGAAGTCGCTTCTTCGATCTGCTTACGGATCTGACCCACGCGGCCCTGAATAGCGGCTTCTTCACCCACGCCATCAATGATGGTGGTGGTGTCTTTGTTGATCACAACGCGTTTCGCCTGGCCCAGGTCTTCCAGGGTCGCTTTTTCCAGCTCCATACCGATCTCTTCAGAGATCACGGTACCGCCGGTCAGGGTAGCGATATCCTGCAGCATCGCTTTACGGCGATCGCCGAAGCCAGGTGCTTTAACCGCAGCCACTTTCACGATGCCGCGCATGGTGTTAACCACCAGGGTCGCCAGCGCTTCGCCTTCAACGTCTTCAGCGATGATCACCAGCGGCTTGCCTGCTTTCGCAACGGCTTCCAGCACTGGCAGCATTTCGCGGATGTTGGAGATTTTCTTGTCAGCCAGCAGGATGAACGGGCTTTCCAGCTCAACAGCGCCAGTCTCTGGCTTGTTGATGAAGTATGGGGACAGGTAACCGCGGTCGAACTGCATACCTTCAACCACATCCAGTTCGTCTTCCAGACCGGTACCATCTTCAACGGTGATCACGCCTTCTTTACCGACTTTGTCCATCGCTTCAGCGATCAGTTTACCTACGGTTTCGTCGGAGTTAGCGGAGATAGTACCAACCTGAGCAATGGCTTTAGAGTCAGAGCACGGTACGGACAGCGCTTTCAGCTCTTCAACAGCGGAGGCGACAGCTTTGTCGATACCACGTTTCAGATCCATTGGGTTCATGCCCGCAGCAACGGCTTTCAGACCTTCGGTGATGATTGCCTGCGCCAGTACGGTCGCGGTAGTGGTGCCGTCACCTGCAGCGTCGTTCGCTTTAGAGGCAACTTCTTTCACCATCTGCGCGCCCATGTTTTCGAACTTGTCTTCCAGCTCAATTTCACGTGCTACAGAAACACCATCTTTGGTGATGGTTGGCGCGCCGAAGGATTTATCCAGCACTACGTTGCGGCCTTTCGGGCCCAGAGTCACTTTAACTGCATCTGCCAGTACGTTTACGCCGCGGAGCATTTTTACACGAGCGTCGTTACCGAATTTTACGTCTTTAGCTGCCATGTTCTTATTTCCTCAAATTCTCGTGCGTAAATTACGCTTCAACAATTGCCAGAATGTCGCTCTCGGACATGATCAACACTTCTTCATTGTCGATCTTCTCGGATTTCACGCCGTAGCCATCGTTGAAAATTACGATGTCACCAACTTTAACGTCCAGTGGCTGCACAGTTCCGTTTTCCAGGATGCGGCCCTTACCGACAGCGATGATTTCGCCACGCGTTGATTTGGCTGCTGCAGAACCGGTCAGAACGATGCCGCCAGCAGACTTGGTTTCAACTTCTTTACGTTTGACGATCACACGATCATGTAACGGACGAATACTCATTGATAGCTCTCCTTTGAGAAAGTCATTATCAGTTATGGATGACGCCGGCCCGCATGCGGTTTTCCGACTAGTGCCCTGAGAGATGGGGATAGCTTTTTCCCCCTTCAAGGGGGAGTCGAAAAAAAATTTGCGAAAGTGTTACCATCGCCTCTCTTTTGGTACTGGCAGGGCGATGTGAATGAGTGGACTCAAGCAGGAGCTGGGGCTGGCGCAGGGCGTCGGACTGCTCTCAACCTCCTTGTTAGGTACGGGCGTGTTTGCCGTACCCGCACTGGCGGCGCTGGTGGCTGGAAATAACAGCCTATGGGCGTGGCCTGCGCTGATTGTATTAGTTTTCCCGATAGCCATTGTATTCGCCATCCTGGGGCGGCATTTCCCCAGCGCGGGCGGCGTGGCGCACTTTGTCGGACTGGCCTTTGGCCCGCGGCTGCAGCGTGTTACCGGCTGGCTGTTTCTCTCCGTCATTCCGGTTGGCCTTCCTGCGGCGTTGCATATTGCGACCGGTTTTGGTCAGGCGCTGTTTGGCTGGCATAACGAGCAGTTATTGCTGGCCGAACTGGGTACGCTGGCGATCGTCTGGTGGGTGGGCTCTCGCGGCGCCAGCTCCAGCGCCAACCTGCAGACGCTGGTTGCGGTACTGATTGTCGCGCTCGTTGTCGCAATCTGGTGGGCGGGCGATATCACAATAAAGGAAATTCCCTTCCCTGCGCTGACCGACGTCGACCATTCCCAGCTTTTCGCCGCGCTCTCCGTCATGTTCTGGTGTTTTGTCGGCCTGGAAGCCTTTGCCCATCTGGCCTCTGAATTTAAGCAGCCTGAACGCGATTTCCCCCGCGCGTTGATGATAGGCCTGCTGCTTGCTGGCACGGTCTATTGGGCGTGTACCGTGCTGGTCTTACACTTCCACGCGTTCGGAGCGGATCTCGCCGCCGCGGCATCGCTGCCGGGTATCGTGGTGGAACTGTTCGGCGTGAAGGCGCTATGGATCGCCTGTGTCATCGGCTATCTCGCCTGTTTTGCTAGCCTCAATATTTATATCCAGAGCTTTGCCCGGCTGGTGTGGTCGCAGGCGCTCGACAAACCTGAGAATCGCCTCGCACGCCTGTCTAAACGCCAGCTTCCGCTGAATGCCCTGAATGCCGTACTGGGCTGCTGCGTGGTGAGCACGCTGTGTATTTACGCACTGAAGATCAATCTGGACGCGCTGATCGTCTACGCCAACGGCATTTTCATCATGATCTACCTGCTGTGCATGCTGGCGGGATGTCGTTTGCTGAAAGGTCGCTATAAAGCTCTGGCGGTCGTCGGGGGTTTGCTTTGCCTGCTGTTGCTGGCGATGGTGGGATGGAAGAGTCTGTACGCGATTGTCATGCTGGCAGGGCTGTGGGTGTTTTTGCCGAAGCGCGGTGCGCTACCGGAAGCCCGGTAGGCGAAGCGCCACCGGGCAACAAAATCACCGATCGTCTTTATGGTCTAAACGGTCGTGCTGTTCATCCTTACGCTGATACTCCCCTTCAAAGGTATCGCCCGGCCCGGTGCTGAATCCGCCCCCCGGCATACGGCTAAAGCGCAGATGCGGCAGCAGCTTCATGGTCAGGTGTTTTTGCACCGGCGGCAGAAGCAGCAGAAGGCCGAGGAAATCAGTGAAGAACCCCGGCAGGATCAGCAGCAGCCCCGCAATAATCAACGACACGCTTTTGATCATCTCTTCCGCCGGGCTTTCCCCTGCGGCCATCTTCTGCTGCATTATCAGGAAATTTTTGAAACCCTGATTACGCACCAGCGACATGCCGATGACGGAGGTGAAAATCACAAGAATCAGCGTCAGCAGGACGCCCAGCACATGGGCAACCTGGATGAAAATGGAAATCTCAATGTAAACATAGAGAAAGAAAGCAATAAACGGTATCCAGCGCACTGGCATCTCCTGTGTGGCAGAGGCCATCGGGCCCCTGTCTGAATGTGTTCGCGACGCGCGTTTGTATGAGATGGTGACGGTTAGCGAAAATTCAATCAGTTTGCACGGATATTTTTTTTGGAAATTATAAAGCGGTGACCCATTTCACAGATTAATAATTATCATGGAATCGGCTCGATAATAAGTGATCCAGCTTACGGCAATTCGCTATCATCAGCATATGATCTCGAACATCTGGCTGATTGAGGGAATAATCGTCGGCCAGAAAATATTCAAAACCACATAAATACTGTGTGTTTAGTACAATCCATCGGCAGCTTGAAAAGAAGGTTCACATGTTAAACAACATTCGTATCGAAGAAGACTTGTTGGGTACCAGGGAAGTTCCAGCGGATGCCTACTACGGTGTCCACACTCTGAGAGCGATTGAAAACTTCTACATCAGCAACAGCAAAATCAGCGACATCCCTGAGTTTGTCCGTGGCATGGTGATGGTGAAGAAAGCCGCAGCACTGGCCAACAAAGAGCTGCAAACCATTCCTAAAAGCGCGGCAAATGCGATTATCGCGGCCTGCGATGAAGTGCTGAACAACGGCAAATGCATGGACCAGTTCCCGGTTGACGTCTATCAGGGCGGCGCGGGCACCTCCGTCAACATGAACACTAACGAAGTACTGGCAAACATTGGCCTGGAGCTGATGGGTCACCAGAAAGGTGAATACCAGTACCTGAACCCGAACGACCACGTTAACAAATGCCAGTCCACCAACGACGCCTACCCTACCGGCTTCCGTATCGCGGTGTATGCCTCTGTAGTGAAACTGGTGGACGCGATCAACCAGCTGGGTGATGGCTTCCAGCGTAAAGCGGTTGAGTTCCAGGACATCCTGAAAATGGGTCGTACCCAGCTGCAGGACGCGGTGCCGATGACGCTCGGCCAGGAATTCCACGCGTTTAACGTACTGCTGAACGAAGAGACCAAAAACCTGCTGCGCACCTCCGAGCTGCTGCTGGAAGTGAACCTGGGCGCCACCGCCATCGGTACGCGTCTGAACACCCCGGATGGCTATCAGCAGCTGGCGGTACAGAAGCTGGCTGAAGTCTCTAACCTGCCGGTTGTGCCTGCAGAAGACCTGATTGAAGCCACCTCCGACTGCGGCGCCTACGTCATGGTACACAGCGCCCTGAAACGTCTGGCGGTGAAACTGTCCAAAATCTGTAACGACCTGCGCCTGCTCTCTTCCGGTCCGCGCGCTGGCCTGAATGAAATCAACCTGCCAGAGCTGCAGGCCGGTTCATCCATCATGCCAGCCAAGGTGAACCCGGTAGTGCCAGAAGTGGTGAACCAGGTTTGCTTCAAAGTCATCGGTAACGATACAACCGTGACCATGGCCTCGGAAGCGGGTCAGCTGCAGCTGAACGTGATGGAGCCAGTGATTGGCCAGGCGATGTTTGAATCCATCCACATTCTGACCAACGCCTGCTACAACCTGCTGGAAAAATGCATTAACGGCATCACGGCGAATAAAGAAGTCTGTGAGGGTTATGTCTATAACTCCATCGGGATCGTCACCTACCTCAACCCGTTCATCGGTCACCACAACGGTGATATCGTCGGTAAGATTTGCGCCGAAACCGGTAAGAGCGTACGTGAAGTGGTGCTGGAGCGCGGGCTGTTGACCGAAGCTGAGCTGGACGATATCTTCTCGGCCCAGAACCTGATGCACCCGGCATATAAAGCGAAACGATATACCGATGAAAGCGAACAGTAACCGTTCTGGCTAGGCTTCTTAAGGCACGTCACTTGTGACGTGCCTTTTTTCTTTTTAGGCGTTACCTAAATACAACAATTCAATATCAACTTGTTAATAAGCAAGGCAGGTCCTTATGTTTGGAGCAGAACTCGTCATCGTCTTGTTGGCGATTTATTTGGGAGCAAGACTCGGGGGTATCGGCATCGGTTTTGCCGGCGGTCTCGGGGTGCTCGTTCTTACCCTTATCTTTCAGATTAAACCCGGCGCAATCCCGTTCGACGTTATCGAAATCATCATGGCAGTTATTGCCGCTATCGCCGCCATGCAGGTGGCAGGCGGTATGGACTACCTGGTAAGCCTGGCGGAGCGTATGCTGCGCCGCCATCCAAAATACATTACCTTCCTTGCCCCGCTGGTGACCTGGTTTATGACCATTCTCGCCGGTACGGGCCACACCGCCTTCTCTACGCTGCCGGTGATTACCGAAGTGGCGAAAGAGCAGGGTATCCGTCCGTCTCGTCCGCTCTCTATTGCCGTCGTCGCGTCCCAGATTGCGATTACCGCCTCGCCGATTTCCGCTGCGGTGGTCTTCTTCGCCGGTATTCTGGAGCCGATGGGCGTGAGCTACCTGACGCTGCTGGCGATCTGTATCCCGGTGACGCTGATCGCGGTGATGATTACTGCCGTGCTGTGTAACTTCCTCGGCGCTGAACTGAAAGACGATCCGGTTTACCAGGAACGCCTCGCCAAGGGTGAAGTGAGACTGCGCGGCAGCCAGGTCTTCGAGCTGAAGCCGCACGCAAAACGCTCCGTGCTGCTGTTCCTGATCGGTATTGTCGCGGTGATGTTCTACGCGACCGCCATCAGCGATACCGTGGGCCTGATCCAGAACCCTGTCCTGCCGCGTAACGAAGCGATTGTAGTGTTTATGCTGACCATCGCGACGCTGATTAGCATCACCTGTAAAATCGACACCAGCGAAGTGCTGAACGCCAGCACCTTTAAATCCGGTATGAGCGCCTGCGTATGCGTACTGGGCGTGGCGTGGCTCGGTGATACCTTCGTGAAAGCGCACATCAGCGACATTCAGACCGTCGCTGGCGACCTGCTCCACAACTACCCGTGGCTGCTGGCGGTGGTGCTGTTCTTTGCCGCTACCCTGCTTTACTCCCAGGCGGCGACCACCAAAGCGCTGATGCCTGCGGCACTGATGCTGGGCGTAACGCCACTGACGGCGATTGCCTCTTTCGCGGCGGTTTCTGCCCTGTTCGTTCTGCCAACCTACCCAACCCTGCTGGCGGCGGTGGAGATGGACGACACCGGCTCAACCCGTATCGGTAAGTATGTGTTTAACCACGCGTTCCTGATCCCGGGCGTGGTCGCCATTTCACTTTGCGTGATCCTCGGCTTTATCATTGGCGGCGTGGTGCTGTAAACGGTGAGTGGTTGTAAAAATAGTTAAAATCGGGCCGCTCTGCGGCCCGTTTCATTAATGACCAACCGCCTTGCGTGATATAGTGAAGCCTTTCGTGATGAGGAGGTCGACTTGTGAACACGCCTGATGCTGTTGTCGTATTGTGTACCGCCCCTGATGAAGCCTCTGCCCAGGATCTCGCCGCCAAAGTGCTGGCCGAAAAACTGGCTGCCTGCGTGACGCTCCTCCCCGGTGCTACCTCCCTTTATTACTGGGAAGGCAAACTGGAGCAAGAGTACGAAGTCCAGATGTTGCTCAAAACCAATCTGGCGAATCAGCAGGCTCTCCTGGACTGCCTCAAATCTCATCATCCTTACCAAACTCCGGAACTGCTGGTGCTGCCAGTGGTTCACGGCGATAACGACTATCTCTCATGGCTCAACGCTTCCTTACGCTGATCCTGCTGCTATGCAGCACGTCAGCTTTTGCCGGGTTGTTTGACGCGCCCGGCCGTTCGAACTTTATTCCTGCCGACCAGGCGTTTGTTTTCGATTTTCAGCAGAACCAGCACGATCTGACGCTCACCTGGCAGGTGAAAGAGGGCTATTACCTCTATCGCAAGCAGGTGAGCATTACCCCTGCCCAGGCAAACGTGGGCGCATTACAATTGCCCGCTGGCGAGTGGCACGAGGACGAGTTCTACGGCAAGAGTGAAATCTACCGCCAGCGCCTGAGCGTGCCCGTTACGGTGAATCAGGCGGATAAAGGCGCGACGCTGACGGTGACCTACCAGGGGTGCGCGGACGCCGGATTCTGCTATCCGCCGGAAACGAAAGTCGTGCCGCTTAGCGAAGTGAAAGTGACTGCTGCTGTAACGCCGGTCCCTGCGGTTGAGAAAACCAACGACCGCGCTGACCTTCCGTTCTCAGCGCTGTGGGCGTTACTGATTGGTATCGGCATTGCCTTTACGCCGTGCGTGTTGCCGATGTATCCGCTCATCTCTGGCATCGTGCTGGGCGGCAAACAGCGTCTTTCTACCGCCCGCGCCCTGCTGCTGGCTTTTATATACGTGCAAGGAATGGCGCTAACCTACACAGCCCTTGGCCTTGTGGTTGCCGCTGCCGGGTTACAGTTCCAGGCGGCACTCCAGCACCCTTATGTTCTCATTGGCCTGTCAGCGATGTTTATCCTGTTGGCGCTGTCAATGTTTGGCCTGTTCACGCTACAGCTGCCCTCTTCGCTGCAAACGCGCTTAACGCTGATGAGCAACCGTCAGCAGGGCGGCTCCGCAGGCGGCGTGTTCGCGATGGGTGCCATTGCCGGGCTGATTTGCTCTCCCTGCACTACCGCACCGCTGAGCGCTATCCTGCTGTACATCGCCCAGAGCGGTAACATGTGGCTCGGCGGGGGTACGCTGTACCTCTACGCGCTCGGCATGGGTCTGCCGCTGATTCTGGTCACGGTTTTCGGCAATCGACTTCTGCCGAAGAGCGGCCCGTGGATGGAGACGGTGAAAACCGCATTTGGTTTTGTCATCCTCGCGCTGCCGGTGTTCCTTCTTGAGCGTATCATCGGCGACGCCTGGGGTTTACGCCTGTGGGCGATGCTCGGCGTAGCATTCTTTGCCTGGGCGTTTATCGTCAGCCTGGGGGCGAAGAAGCCATGGATGCGCCTGGTGCAAATCCTGCTGCTGGCTGCCGCGCTGGTGAGCGTACGCCCTCTGCAGGACTGGGCGTTCGGCACACCGGTGAGTCAGACCCAGGCGCATCTGAACTTTACCCAGATAAAAAACGTGGATGAACTTAACAGCGCTCTGGCAGAGGCGAATGGCAAACCGGTGATGCTCGATCTCTATGCCGACTGGTGTGTCGCCTGCAAAGAGTTTGAAAAATATACTTTTAGCGATCCACAGGTGCAAAGCGCCCTGAAAGAGACCGTTTTGCTCCAGGCTAACGTGACCGCCAATAATGCGCAGGATAAGGCTCTGCTGAAGCAGCTTAACGTACTCGGGCTGCCAACCATTCTGTTCTTCAATCAACAGGGCCAGGAGCAGCCTGAGCAGCGTGTAACCGGGTTTATGGATGCAGCGGCATTTAGCGCGCATTTGCGCAATCGCCAACCGTAAACAACACTTTAAGCGGGACAAACCGTTGGGAATAGCGGAGGAGATAACCGTGCAACGTGAAGACGTACTGGGACAAGCCCTGCAACTACTTGAGATTCAAGGGATCGCCAGCACCACGCTTGAGATGGTAGCCGACCGTATCGATTATCCCCTGGATGAACTTAAGCGCTTCTGGCCGGATAAAGAGGCGCTACTCTATGATGCCCTGCGCTATCTCAGCCAGCAGGTTGATGTCTGGCGCAGACAACTGATGCTGAATGAAGAACTGACCGCGGAGCAAAAGCTGCTGGCGCGCTATACTGCCCTGACGGAATGCGTCAGCAACAACCGCTACCCGGGTTGTCTGTTCATCGCCGCCTGCACTTATTTTCCTGACCCTGGCCATCCTATTCACCAGTTGGCGGATCAGCAAAAACGGGCGGCGCATGACTTTACCCACGAACTGCTGACCACGCTGGAAGTCGATGACCCTGCGATGGTGGCTAAACAGATGGAGCTGGTGCTGGAAGGTTGCCTCAGCCGCATGCTGGTGAACCGTAGCCAGGCCGATGTGGATACGGCGCACCGCCTGGCGGAAGATATTCTACGCTTTGCCCAATGCAGAATGGGTGGAGCGCTGACCTAAGCCAGCATGCCCGCCCAGGCGGAGACGAGCAGACACAGCGCCATCAGGCGCTGAAACCGCACCATCGCCACGGTGGTGCAAAAAATTCGGTTCACCGCTTTACCCAACCACGCCCAGCACATCAAACAGGCTATCGAGATCAGCAGAAACCATAGCGCCATTAGCGCAATATCCCGCAATGCATGGTCACCAGCTGGGGCAAACAGGCTGACGACGGCCAGCGCCATCATCCAGGTTTTGGGGTTCACAACCTGCAGCAGCGCCGCCGCCCGCGCGGTGAATCGAATACGGTTCTCAGCGGAGAGACGGGCAGCCGGGGCGCGAAACAGCTGCCAGCTCATCCAGCTTAGCCACAGCACGCCTGTCCAGCTCATTATCTGACGTATCAGAGGATACTGACGCAGCACTTCCCCTGCGCCCGCGCCTGATACCAGCACAATCGCACTGGCCGCGATACATCCGCCCAGAATAGCAGGTACGGTATTTTTTACGCCAAAGTGCTGGCTGTTCGTCAGCACGAGAATATTGGTCGGCCCCGGCGTAATGGAGGCGACAAATGCGAACAACAGAAAGGGTATCAAACTCACGGGTGGCTCCTTTTTATTAGAGCCATGAATGTGCCGTTATTTTTTGGAAACGTCTGGAAGGTTTGTGCACAACCGTCGGTAGTGTGCAGGAGAGATACGGTAAGCACGCTGAAACCAACGTCCCAGATGGCTTTGATCGGCAAAACCCACTGTGGCAGCCACATCAACGGGCTGGTCCCCACGCGCCAGCAGCTGTCGGGCCTTTGCCAGACGAAGCTGAATAAGCCATGCGTGTGGCGCCAGGTTGAACTCGCGCTTAAAACAGCGCGTCAGGGTAAAGCGATCCGTGCCCGTCTCGCGCGCAAGGTCTGACAGCCCTACGTTCTCGCCGATATGAGCAAAGAGATAGTCGCGCGCACGGTGCGCCACGGCAGCGCTTTGTAACTGCGACGGCAGTTTTTTACGCCAGTGGCAGTGGGCGGTGATCCGGGAGAGCAGATTATCCATTGTGCTCTGCTGAACGATTTTCATCTCGTCATTATGCAGGGTGGAAAATGTCTCACCGATAGCACGCACCAGCTGCGGCTCCCGCGTTAGCGTTTGGGCAAAGTGGAGTGAATATCTCCCGGGAGTAGATTCGTAAAGCCCTTGTAGCGCACGGGTAAGCCAGCGCTCATCCAGATAGAAGGTCAAATAGGTAAAGCCGCCCTCTACAGGCGCATCACCGTCGTGGATCTCGCCAGGTTCGAGGAGAAATGCGTCGCCCGGCTGGCTACGATGACGCTCACGGCGGCAGTGAAACTGCTGCGTGCCGGAGAGGGTTATCCCTACCAGATAGCTATCGTGCCAGTGCGGATCAAAGGCATGCCCTTCGAAATGCGCTTTAATCGTCTCAATACCCGTATCTGCATGCTGACGCAGTTCAAGCCAGTCATTCGCCATACTGTCCTCCTCTTGCTATCAGCATTGCCGTATTACGCTGGTTGTGTCTGGAAGATTTGTGCATTTTCACGGCGAAAGCGGACAGATTGCCGCAAACTTAAGCAGTTGAACAGCTTTTCCCGAAATAATGTTGACGATCGAGCGTGATTGCGGTTTAATGCGCTCCGTTGCCCGGATAGCTCAGTCGGTAGAGCAGGGGATTGAAAATCCCCGTGTCCTTGGTTCGATTCCGAGTCCGGGCACCACTATTTAAAGAACCCAGCCTATGGCTGGGTTTTTGCTTTTCTGCGTTTATACATCCCTTCTTTGTATTCTTATTTCTCTTTGTCGTGGGATCGTGCGGTCTGCGTTGCCGGATGGCGGCTTTGCCTTATCCGGCCTACTAAGCGCCATCGGGCTTTTCTGCGCGCACAAAGCAAAAAACCCCGCACCTTACGGTACGGGGTTCTTCTAATTGATGCCTGGCAGTTCC
>NZ_JADBRD010000022.1:0-141698 GCF_014930495.1 Enterobacter cloacae complex sp. S3
ACATTACAGAATTTAATAAAGTATTGTTACAGATTGAATCTGAACTAAATGCAAATGCACGAATGAGTATTCGTGGCCATGATTTTACCTCTATGATTGCTTTTGTAGCAAAAAAATTTAAGGGCAAAAAGGAATTTTATTCTGATAGTGCTATAGAACGATTATTTATAATGGAGCATGAAATGATAGATGCACTTATTAATAGATTGATTAACTCTTTCCCCTGATATGAATTAAATTATCACTATACCATTGCAGCATAGACTTGCGACCTAAAAGATATTGCGCATGATTGTAAATTCCTCGTATAGAGTTCTTATCAACATGCGCAAGCTGTATTTCAATCCAGGCGCTTTCAAAACCATGTTCATGCAAAATAGTACTCATGGTATGCCTGAACCCGTGACCCGTTAACCGACCGTGATAGCCCAGTAGTTTTATCACTTTGTTGATACTGGCTTCACTCATTGGCTTCCTTACGTCATTTCTGCCAGGGAAAACTAGGCTGTAATTCCCTGTTATTTCTTGCAGCTTTTTCAGGATGCTAATCGCCTGAGTAGATAATGGAACCAGATGAGGGCGGCGTTTCTTCATGCGCTCTTTGGGTATTTCCCATAATGCATTTTCTAAATCAAACTCGACCCATGCCGCGGCACGTAACTCTATTGTTCTCACACCTGTGAGCATCAGCAGCTGTGTGGCGTACTTGGTTACTAAACTGCCTTGATAGTTCTCCAGAGCGCTGACAAAAGCAGGCAATTCGCTTTCAGTCAGGAAAGGGAAGTGCTGAGTTTTAGGCTTGTTGAGTGCAATAGCCAAGTCAGGCGCAAAGTTATATTTAGCTCGTCCGGTGGCGACGGCATAACGTAAAACTTCACCACAACGGCGGCGGATCTTACTGGTTTGCTCCAAAGCACCCCTTTTCTCAATCTTTTGCAGAACGGTAAGCAGCTCCAGCGGTTCAATCTGTTCGATTGGGCGTTGGCCGATAAAAGGGAAAATGTCCTTTTCCATGCAGTTGAGAACTTCTTTTGCGTACCCTTCTGACCAAGTGGCTTTTTTTGAACCATGCCATTCTCTTGCTACAGATTCAAAGCTGTTCTCATGTGCAAACTGCAACGCAATTTTTTCAGCCTTTCTGGCCTCGCTGGGATTGATCCCTTTGGCCAACATCGAACGAGCTTCGTCACGTTTAGCACGTGCCTGTGCAAGCGATACATCACCGTATACGCCAAAGGAAATCATCTTGGGCTTTCCTGCAAAACGGTAGCGATAGCGCCAGCCTTTACTGCCTGCTGCGTCAATAAGTAGTGATAACCCCATGCCATCGTTCAACGTGTAGGGCTTATCCTTTGGTTTTGCTCGTTTTATTTGGATGTCAGATAGCAGCATGTGTATAGAAAAAAGATCGAACTCAGTTATACACAATCTTATACGCAAAGATGTATAGATTCCATTAGAAATAATGGCACCTTATTAGACGAGTAATATTAGTGATTAGGATTTAAATCAGTGAGTTATGGAATGTCTTAGACTTACTGAGAGGCAGTCATGGTGTCCCCTGCAGGAATCGAACCTGCAACTAGCCCTTAGGAGGGGCTCGTTATATCCATTTAACTAAGGGGACGAGGCGGCACGAGTATAGCCTTATTTACACTTTGCGTTAAGCACATCGCCGCCTGACTGCTCAAAGAGTCACCATTCAGGTCGATTTTTTTGTCGATTTATCATCATTTTCCCGTGCCTTAAGCTCAGCTTTGCGTTTGTTCGACATGTCGTTACGAATTTGGGCATGGCTTAAAAGCGCGAAGATAAACGTTCCGCCGCAAATGTTTCCTGCCAGCGTCGGAAGGGCAAACGGCCAGAAGAAATCGCTCCAGTGAAGCGTACCGTTAAAGACCAGATACAGGATTTCAACGGTACCGACCACAATATGCGTGGTGTCCGCCAGCGCAATCAGCCAGGTCATCAATATGATCACCACAATTTTGGCGCTTCCCGCTGAAGGAAACATCCAGACCATTGTGGCGATAATCCAGCCGGAGATGATGGCATTCGAGAACATCTCGACCGGCGTGTTTTTCATTACGTCCATGCCGATTTTCACAAACGCATCCCGGGTGGGTTCATCAAAGATCGGCATATATTCAAACGCCCATGCCGCGATGCCCGTGCCGATGATATTACCCAGCAGGACCACGCTCCAGAGCCGCATCAATAAACCGAAATTACCGAGTGTGGGGTTTTGCATCACCGGCAGAACGGCGGTCACCGTGTTCTCGGTAAACAGCTGCTGGCGGGCCATGATGACAATAATAAAGCCGAAGGTATAGCCGAGGTTTTCCAGTAAAAATCCACCGGGTACGCCTTCCAGCTGCACATGAAATATCCCTTTTGCAAGCAGAGATGCGCCCATTGATAGCCCGGCAGCGATGGCTGACCAGAAGAGGGCCATCGCGTCGCGCTCCATCTCTTTTTCACCATCCTGGCGTATATGCTCGTGGATGGCCATTGCGCGGGAGGGGAGGCGATCTTCATCAATTTCTATCTTCTCGCCGCGCGCTTTCTCCTCGCTTTCAATTTCAAGCTCCTCAGTGCTCTCGCCAATTTTTTCTTCGCCTACATCTTTCATATCTGCTCCCGGAGGTTGATCTTTCTGTTAAGCGTAGCGGCTTTTATTGGGATGCCTGTGGGGATGCTCTTAAATTGGCGGCAATGACAACAAAGGTGATACATCTCTTTCAAAGTCATTATAAAATTGCCAGCGAAACGAATTCCAAAAGCCAGGCTATGCTGAGATCAGAGTCACGGTGGTTACTGCCCGTAATTGTGCTCATAGACATCGGTAAACGTGCTGTTACAATCGCTTGCACGTTTACAGACGGAGCGTCAACGGCTCCGTTACGGATGGCAATCAACGATAGCCATACTGAACAGGGAGATATTTATGAAACTTCGGCTGTCGGCGCTTGCGCTTGGCGCGACGATGCTTGTGGGCTGCGCCAGCTCCGGTGAGCAAACGGGACGCTCCGATCCTCTCGAAGGATTTAACCGCTCAATGTATAGCTTCAACTACAACGTACTGGACCCGTATGTGGTTCGTCCGGTGGCAGTAGCATGGCGCGATTATGTTCCACAACCCGCGCGTAACGGGTTAAGTAACTTTACCAGCAACCTCGAAGAGCCTGCGGTAATGGTGAACTACTTCCTGCAGGGCGACCCGTATCAGGGGATGGTCCACTTTACCCGCTTCTTCCTGAACTCCATTCTGGGGATGGGTGGCTTTATTGATGTTGCAGGTATGGCTAACCAGAAACTGCAGCGTGAACAGCCGCACCGTTTCGGCAGCACGATGGGACACTATGGCGTCGGGTATGGTCCGTACGTGCATTTACCGTTCTACGGTAGTTTCACCCTCCGTGATGATGGCGGCGATATGGTGGATACGCTGTATCCGGTTCTGTCGTGGCTGACCTGGCCGCTGTCGGTGGGTAAATGGACGGTGGAAGGGATTGAAACCCGCGCGCAACTGCTCGACTCTGATGGTCTGCTGCGCCAGTCTTCTGACCCGTACATTATGGTGCGTGAAGCGTACTTCCAGAATCATGACTTTATTGCCAACGGCGGCAAGCTGAAGCCGGAAGAGAATCCAAACGCGAAGGCGATCGAAAACGAACTAAAAGATATCGATTCGGAGTAAATAAAAAAGGTGAGCAATGCTCACCTTTTTTGATTCCAGCGCGATTAGAACGCGTAGTTGAAGTTCGTACCGAACAGCCAGGCTTTACCTTCAGAGGTAAACTCGTACGGACCTTCCTTGAACGTTACTTTCTGACCGTGCATATAAGATACGCCCGCATCGATGGATGCATTCTCGTTCAACGCATAGGTCGCACCAGCACTTAACCAGAAGCGGTCCTGATCCGGAATGGAAATGGAACGTTTGTCTGCCGGAACCGGGCTGTCGTCAAATGCGATACCGGAGCGGAAAGTCCAGTTTTTATCGTAGTAGTAGGTGGTACCCAACGCTATACGATAGGCATCGTGGAAGCTTTCGTCCTTATAGAACAGCGTTTGACCATTGGTTCCGGTCGCTTTCAGCTCCTGGAACTGGCTCCAGCTGGTATAGGCCAGGCTATAGTGAATAGCCCATTGTGGTGCAACGCGGTTGTAACCGGAGACTTCCCACATTTCTGGCAAATGCAGCGACAGTGAACCCGGAACGGTCTGGTTGGACGTTCCCCAAGGAATGGTAGTGCCCGCACCTGGAACCAGATTGTTCACAGGCTTCAGGATGCCGCTCTTGTAATCGCCGTCGAAGTCAATTTTCACTTCGGAACGATAGGTCAGGCCCCAACGGTTGTTTTTGTCCAGCTCGTACAGGATACCGGCGTTCCAGCCATAGCCCCACTCATCACCTTCAAGACTGGCAATTTTATTGCTGTTTTTAGGCAGGCGAGCAGTCTGTTCCCCGGAATAACGTTCAATCTTGGCGTCGGCGTAGACGGCATCAAAGCCCAGGCCAAAACTCCAGTTATCGTTCAGGCGATACGCACCGCTCAGGTTGAGGTTCAGCGTAGTAAGATCGGTTTTACCGCCGTATTCACCAGCCGGGTAGTTGTTATTGAACTCGGTAGCCAGGCCGTAGTTAGACGTTACGGATGCACCCCAGCCAAACTGTTCGTTGATAGGCGCAACGAAGTGCAGGTTTGGGATCCATGCTGTTGGGGCAATATTGTCTGCTTTAAGGCTCGCACCCGTGTAAGGCGACTTACCAGAAACGTTGACATCAGGATCGATATAAACCGCACCGGCAGAAAAAGTCGGACGATCGAACATCATGATCAACGCGGGGTTACGACTCGCGTTACCCGCATCATCAGCGATAGCGCCTTCCCCGGAATACGCACGGCCAAGGCCAGAGGAAGAAAATTCGTTTAACTGAAAGCCCGCTGACCAGGCGGAAGTGGAGACGAGTGCCACTGCGACTGCCAGCGCAGTCTTGTTGAACAGGGTTTTCTGGCTCATGACCATAACCTCATTGAGTTATTTTTATTCAATAATTGTTACATACCGTAACAGGAGCGCGAAGTGTAGGGTCTGAGGTATGACAGACAAATCAGACCAGTGGCCAGAGTATAGGTCTGACCAGCCGGAATGTTGCAAGTTTGTTTATTAATATTTTCAAACATGTTTCGTGAAACGAGATCTGGTTGGCAAAATTGTGACCATCACGACTCACCCAAAAGGGTGGTTTTTGTTTTAGATCATTTTTTAGTGTGATATTGGTCACTTATCCGATTTTGCGCCATTAACGGCTGGAGAGCGCCCGCTCCGGGGCGTAAAATATCAGCATCGTGTCTATCTCGCGCGCTGCGCGAATACAGAGGAAATTGAGCTATGAGTAAATGCAGTGCTGATGAAACCCCGGTTTGCTGCTGTATGGATGTTGGGACCATCATGGACAACACCGATTGCACCGCCTCTTACAGCCGTGTATTCACCAACCGTGCCGAAGCGGAAGAGACTCTAACCGCGCTGAGCAAGCGTGCGCGTGACGTTGAATCCGATCCGTGTGAAATCAAGTCTACCTTTACCGAAGTGGAAGGCGGCGTGAAGCTGGACATCGACTTTGTCTTCGCCTGCGAAGCAGAAACGCTGATTTTCCAGCTGGGCCTGCGTTAATCTCTGCGGCCTGATGCCCTCACCCCCAGCCCTCTCCCACGGGAGAGGGTGCAAACACTAAAAACGGTAACCAGTGGGTTACCGTTTTGCTTTTTCCTTGGGGGCATTTTCTTTTTCTTCTCTGTGTTTTAGCTCGCACTTTTTCGTTTCCCCGATTGGCTGAATGTAAAAAAATGGTTAAGACTATTATCAGGTCAGACCACTTTATGTTTGCGAAAATTTTTTACAGGGGAGTGTTATGAGTCAGGCATTACCGCTTATTACCCGTCAGGGCGATCGCATTGCCATAGTCAGTGGATTGCGCACGCCATTTGCGCGTCAGGCAACGGCGTTTCATGGCATACCGGCCGTCGACCTGGGGAAAATGGTAGTGGGGGAGATGCTGGCTCGCAGCGAAATTCCGCCTGAGGTCATCGAACAGCTGGTATTCGGTCAGGTCGTGCAGATGCCTGAAGCCCCCAATATTGCGCGTGAAATCGTCCTCGGTACCGGGATGAACGTGCATACCGATGCCTACAGCGTCAGCCGCGCCTGCGCAACCAGCTTTCAGGCTGTGGCTAACGTCGCTGAAAGCCTGATGGCGGGCACTATACGCGCCGGGATTGCGGGTGGAGCGGACTCCTCTTCGGTGCTGCCAATTGGGGTCAGTAAAAAGCTGGCGCGCATCCTGGTGGATGCCAATAAAGCCCGCACGACGGGGCAGAAACTCAAACTCTTCTCGCGTTTACGCCTGCGCGACCTCATGCCTGTACCACCTGCCGTCGCGGAATACTCCACCGGCCTGCGCATGGGCGATACCGCCGAGCAGATGGCGAAAACGTACGGCATTACGCGTGAACAGCAGGATGCTCTGGCGCATCGCTCGCATCAGCTTGCGGCAAAAGCCTGGTCGGAAGGCAAGCTGACCGACGAGGTCATGACCGCCTATATTCCCCCCTACCGTGAACCGCTTGTGGAAGATAACAATATTCGCGGCACCTCAACGCTGGCGGATTACGCCAAACTGCGCCCGGCGTTTGACCGCAAACACGGCTCGGTGACGGCGGCGAACAGTACGCCGCTGACGGATGGCGCCGCCGCCGTGATCCTGATGACCGAATCCCGCGCGAAGGAGCTGGGCATCACTCCCCTGGGCTATCTACGCAGCTATGCCTTCACCGCCATTGATGTCTGGCAGGACATGCTGTTAGGTCCGGCGTGGTCCACGCCGCTGGCGCTGGAGCGTGCGGGGCTGACGCTGGCTGATTTAACCCTGATTGATATGCATGAAGCGTTTGCCGCGCAAACCCTGGCAAACGTACAGCTGCTGGCAAGCGAGCGTTTCGCGCGCGATGTGCTGGGCCGCGCCCATGCCACAGGCGAAGTGGATCAAAGTAAATTCAACGTGCTGGGCGGCTCTATCGCCTACGGTCATCCATTTGCCGCCACAGGGGCGAGGATGATCACGCAAACATTACATGAACTCCGTCGCCGTGGCGGCGGGTTTGGCCTCGTTACCGCCTGTGCGGCGGGTGGCCTTGGCGCAGCAATGGTTCTGGAGGCTGAATAATGGATATGCCATCTGCATTTAATCTGACGGTTCGCCTCGATAACGTGGCCGTTATCACGATCGATGTGCCTGATGAAAAGATGAATACCCTGAAGGCCGAATTTGGTGTTCAGGTGCGCGCGATGCTAAAGCAGATCCGCGACAACAAAGCGATTCGTGGTCTGGTCTTTATCTCTGCCAAGCCGGATAACTTTATCGCCGGCGCGGATATCAACATGATCGCCCGGGCGCAAAGCGCTCTGGAAGCCGAAGAGCTGGCGCGTCAGGGCCAGCAGGTGATGGCGGAGATCAACGGTCTGCCGATCCCGGTCATTGCCGCGATCCACGGTGCCTGTCTGGGCGGCGGGCTTGAGCTGGCGCTGGCCTGTCACAGCCGGATTTGCACCGACGATGCGAAAACGATTCTGGGTCTGCCGGAAGTGCAGCTGGGCCTGCTGCCTGGCTCCGGCGGAACGCAAAGGCTGCCGCGCCTGGTCGGCGTCAGCACGGCGCTGGAGATGATATTAACCGGTAAACAGCTGCGCGCCCGTCAGGCGCTGAAAGCCAGTCTGGTCGATGACGTCGTGCCGCAGTCCATTTTGCTGGAGGCCGCCGTTGAGCTTGCGCTGAAAGGGCGTCAGGCAAAACGTCCCCTGCCGGTACGTGAGCGCGTGCTGGCCGGCCCGCTGGGAAGAACGCTCCTGTTCAACATGGTGGGCAAAAAGACCGAACAAAAAACCAAAGGCAATTACCCGGCGGCAAAGCGGATCCTCGAAGTGATCGAGACCGGGCTGTCGCAGGGAAGCAGCAGCGGCTATGCCGCGGAGGCCAAAGCCTTTGGCGAACTGGCGATGACGCCGCAGTCGCAGGCGCTGCGCAGCATCTTCTTCGCCAGCACGGAAGTGAAAAAAGATCCGGGCAGCGAGGCGCAGCCTGCGCCGCTGCGTGCGATTGGCGTACTGGGTGGGGGGCTCATGGGTGGCGGAATCTCTTTTGTTACCGCCAGCAAAGGCAAATTGCCTGTACGAATCAAAGACATTAATCCTAAGGGGATCAACCACGCGCTGCAGTACAGCTGGCAGAATCTTGATCAAAAGGTCAAGCGCCGCCATATCAAGGCAAGCGAGCGCGATAAAACCCTGGCGATGATATCCGGTACGACGGATTACAGCGGTTTTGCGCACCGCGATCTGGTGATTGAAGCCGTGTTTGAAGATCTGGCGCTTAAGCAGCAGATGGTGGCAGACGTTGAGCAACATTGCGCCCCGCATACCATTTTTGCCTCCAATACGTCGTCATTACCGATTGGCGATATCGCTGCGAAAGCCGCCCGCCCGGAGCAGGTGATTGGGCTGCATTTCTTTAGCCCGGTCGAAAAAATGCCGCTGGTGGAAGTTATTCCACACGCGACTACCAGCCCGCAAACTGTTGCCACCGTGGTGAAGCTGGCGAAAAAACAGGGCAAAACCCCGATTGTGGTAGCGGACAAAGCTGGCTTCTACGTCAACCGCATTCTGGCTCCCTACATTAATGAAGCAATGCGGTTGCTGACGGAAGGGGAGAAGATTGAGCACGTCGACGAGGCGCTGGTAAAGTTTGGTTTCCCCGTTGGCCCAATCCAACTTTTGGATGAGGTGGGAATAGACACCGGCACTAAAATTATACCA
Source organism: Enterobacter cloacae complex sp. S3 (assembly GCF_014930495.1). NCBI lineage: Bacteria > Pseudomonadati > Pseudomonadota > Gammaproteobacteria > Enterobacterales > Enterobacteriaceae > Enterobacter > Enterobacter cloacae complex sp. S3. The sequence continues at coordinate 8,881 of NZ_JADBRD010000022.1, forward strand.
GTGCTGGAAGCTGCATATGGCGATCGTTTTAGCCCACCTGCAAACATTGTTTCTGCGATTTTGAAGGACGATCGCAAAGGCAGAAAAAATGAACGCGGTTTCTATCTTTACGGCGCGAAAGGGCGTAAAAGCAGGAAACAGGTCGACCCTTCGGTATATGGACTCATTTCGACCACAGGTCAGGGAAAACTGTCCGCCGTTCAGTGCGCTGAGCGCTGCGTGATGATGATGCTCAATGAAGCGGCGCGCTGCTTTGATGAGCAGGTGATCAAGAGTGCACGCGATGGCGACATCGGCGCGGTATTTGGCATTGGTTTCCCGCCGTTCCTTGGCGGCCCGTTCCGTTACATGGATACGCTCGGCGCGGGTGAAGTGGTTGCTATCCTGCAACGTCTGGCTTCGCAATATGGTCCGCGTTTTACACCGTGTGACGAATTATTGCAGATGGCGGAACGCGGCCAGACATTTTGGCCTGCAAGGGAAACTGTCCTCGTAAGCTGAGGTCAAAGAAGGGTAAATCCTGAAGTGAATGGACCTGTTCTGGCGATTTTGTAAACAGAGATTGACTATACTTACGCCATTGAGGTAAAAAACAGCGTTTCATTCACCGAATGGATCAGGCACAATGCCCGGCCATCGGGTTTTCTACCTCTTAGCATTTATCGCGGGTAGTTAACGCCGGTGATTCTGGTTAACAAAAGCGGTGCAATATGCAAGTTTTTATCATGCGTCACGGCGACGCGGCACTCGATGCCGCCAGTGACTCAGTACGTCCTTTGACCGTCTGTGGCTGCGACGAATCTCGTCTGATGGCGAACTGGCTTAACGGTCAAAAAGTGGACATCGAACGCGTTCTGGTGAGTCCGTTCCTGCGTGCAGAACAGACGCTGGATGTGGTAGGGGAGTGTATGAACCTGCCGACCAGTGTAGATGTTCTCCCTGAACTCACCCCGTGTGGCGATGTAGGCCTTGTCAGCGCTTATCTTCAGGCGCTGTGCAATGAAGGTGTCGCTTCCGCGCTGGTCATTTCCCACCTGCCACTGGTTGGCTATCTGGTATCTGAGCTGTGCCCGGGCGAAACCCCGCCGATGTTCACGACATCCGCCATTGCCAATGTTTCTCTCGACGAAACGGGCAAAGGTGTCTTCAACTGGCAAATGAGTCCGTGCAACCTGAAGATGGCAAAAGCGATCTGACGTGACGTGCGATATGGCGGGGTGCAATGTGCTTCCCGCCATTCTGTCAGGGCAACTCTGGCGGCTGCCACTCTTCCACTTCAATCAACACCAGCAACGCGGCATCTCCGCCGTACTCTTTAGGTGCCTGATGAAAAGCCATGACGTGTGGGTGCTGAGCCAGCCACAGCGGCGTCTGTTGCTTGAGGATATGTTTACCGTGGCCGTGCATCACGCAGGCGCAAAAAACATGTTCACGGCGACAGGCGGCGATCAACGCCCCCAGCTCCTGTTTCGCCTGCATCTGCGTTAAACCGTGCAGATCGAGAAACAGCTCCGGCGAATAATCCCCGCGGCGTAATTTTTTCAGCTCAAAATGGCTGACGTCTTCGCGTACGTACTTCACAGCCCCTTGCGTGTTGAGCAGCGGCTGAAATTCATCTGAAAAATAGTGGCTGTTATCGGCCTGCTCCTGCAGAAGACGCTTGACCGGTACTTCGCTGATTTTTTTACGCAGCGGGCGATGGACGATGGTGTCCTGCGTGATTTTACGCGTCCCGGTCATCAGCTGACGGAAGAGCGCCTGATCCTCCTCGCTGAGCGATGTTTTCTTTTTCATTCGTCATTCTCATCTCGTATTTCCGACAGTGTACCCGACTAAACGCATTTTTTAACCTCAAGCACGACGCGTCATTGCTGATTTATCACCGTCTTCATGGCAAACTAGCCGCCGAAAATTATGCGAGCATGCCCTGGAGGAAAGAGTGGATAAAATATTTGTCGATGAAGCAGTAAACGAGCTGCATACCATACAGGACATGTTGCGCTGGTCGGTTAGCCGCTTCAGCGCCGCCAATATCTGGTACGGTCACGGTACCGATAATCCGTGGGATGAAGCCGTACAGCTGGTGCTGCCGTCTCTCTACCTGCCGCTGGACATTCCGGAAGACATGCGCACCGCGCGCCTGACTTCCAGCGAAAAACACCGCATCGTTGAGCGCGTGATCCGCCGCGTGAACGAGCGCATTCCGGTCGCCTACCTGACCAACAAAGCCTGGTTCTGCGGCCACGAGTTCTATGTCGATGAACGCGTGCTGGTGCCGCGCTCGCCGATTGGCGAGCTGATCAACAACCACTTTGAAGGCCTGATCGGCCATCAGCCGCAGCACATTCTGGATATGTGTACCGGCAGCGGCTGCATCGCGATTGCCTGCGCGTACGCCTTCCCGGAAGCGGAAGTGGACGCGGTAGATATCTCCACCGACGCGCTGGCCGTGACCGAGCACAACATCGAAGAGCACGGCCTGATCCATCACGTTACGCCAATTCGCTCCGACTTGTTCCGCGATCTGCCGACGCTGCAGTACGATCTTATCGTCACCAACCCGCCGTACGTTGATGCGGAAGACATGTCCGATCTGCCGAACGAATACCGTCACGAGCCGGAGCTGGGTCTGGCGTCAGGCTCTGATGGCCTGAAGCTGACCCGCCGCATTCTGGCCTGCGCGCCGGATTACCTGACCGACGACGGCGTTCTGATTTGTGAAGTGGGCAACAGCATGGTACATCTGATAGAGCAGTACCCGGATGTGCCGTTCACCTGGCTTGAGTTCGACAACGGTGGTGACGGCGTCTTTATGCTGACCAAAGCGCAGCTGCTCGACGCGCGCGAATACTTCAGCATCTATAAAGATTAATCCAGCGGGCTTCGGCCCGTTTCACATCGCTCAAACACAAACTACAACATCGGAGCCGTGATGGCAGGAAACAGTATTGGACAGGTATTCCGCGTGACCACCTTTGGGGAATCACATGGGCTGGCGCTGGGCTGTATCGTTGATGGCGTACCGCCAGGCATCGAACTGACCGAAGCCGATTTACAGCACGACCTCGACCGTCGTCGCCCGGGCACCTCTCGCTACACCACGCAGCGTCGCGAGCCGGATCAGGTCAAAATTCTCTCCGGCGTCTTTGAAGGTCGCACCACCGGGACCAGCATTGGCCTGCTGATCGAAAACACCGATCAGCGCTCCCAGGACTACGGCGCCATCAAAGACGTCTTCCGTCCGGGCCACGCCGACTACACCTACGAACAAAAGTACGGCTTCCGCGACTATCGCGGCGGCGGACGTTCTTCCGCGCGTGAAACCGCGATGCGCGTGGCGGCAGGGGCGATTGCTAAGAAATACCTGCAGCAGAAATTTGGCATCGCTATCCGCGGCTGTCTGACCCAGATGGGCGACATTCCGCTGGCGATCAAAGACTGGGATCAGGTTGAACAAAACCCGTTCTTCTGCGCCGATGCCGACAAGCTTGAGGCGCTGGACGAACTGATGCGTGGCCTGAAAAAAGAGGGCGACTCCATTGGCGCGAAAGTGACCGTGGTGGCCGACGGCGTCCCGGCTGGCTGGGGCGAGCCGGTATTCGACCGTCTCGACGCCGACATTGCCCACGCGCTGATGAGCATCAACGCGGTGAAGGGCGTAGAGATTGGCGACGGCTTTGACGTGGTTCAGCTTCGCGGCAGCCAAAACCGCGATGAGATTACGAAAGCGGGCTTCCAGAGCAACCATGCGGGCGGCATCCTGGGCGGTATCAGCAGCGGGCAACAGATTGTTGCCAACATCGCGCTGAAGCCAACTTCCAGCATCACCGTGCCGGGCCACACGATTAACCGCGATGGCGAAGAAGTTGAGATGATCACCAAAGGACGTCACGATCCGTGCGTGGGGATCCGCGCGGTGCCGATCGCAGAAGCGATGCTGGCGATCGTGCTGATGGATCACTTCCTGCGCCAGCGCGCGCAGAATGCGGATGTGACGACCACCATTCCACGCTGGTAAACATGAAAAAAACCGCAATTGCTCTGCTGGCGCTGCTTGCCAGTGGAGCCAGTCTGGCCGCGACGCCATGGCAAAAAATCACCCACCCGGTGGCGGGGAGCGCGCAGTCCATTGGCGCCTTTTCCAACGGCTGTATCGTCGGTGCCCAGGAGCTTCCTCTCCAGTCTGATACCTATCAGGTGATGCGCACCGATCAGCGGCGTTATTTCGGCCACCCGGACCTGGTGCTGTTCATCCAGCGTCTGGGCAATCAGGTACATAATCTGGGGCTGGGCACGATGCTGATTGGCGATATGGGGATGCCTGCCGGCGGGCGTTTTAACGGTGGACACGCCAGCCACCAGACCGGACTGGATGTCGATATCTTCCTGCAGCTGCCGAAAACGCGCTGGACCTCCGCCCAACTGCTGAAACCGCAGGCGCTGGACCTGGTGGCGAGCGACGGTAAGCGCGTTGTGCCGTCCCTGTGGACGCGGGATGTATCCAGCATGATCAAGCTGGCGGCAGAAGATAACGACGTCACGCGGATTTTCGTTAACCCGGCCATCAAGCAGCAGCTCTGCCTGGATGCAGGAACCGATCGCGACTGGCTGCGCAAAGTGCGCCCGTGGTTCCAGCATCGTGCGCACATGCACGTTCGTCTGCGCTGCCCGGCGAATAGCCTGGAATGTGAAGATCAGCCGCTACCACCGCCAGGCGATGGCTGCGGTGCGGAACTGCAAAGCTGGTTTGAGCCGGCAAAACCTGGAACCTCTAAGCCTGAGAAGAAGACACCGCCTCCGTTGCCGCCTTCCTGCCAGGCGCTACTGGATGAGCATGTACTTTAATGGATAATTTCGTCGATCTGTTTATGGTGTCGCCGCTGCTGCTGGTGGTGTTGTTCTTTGTGGCCATGCTGGCCGGTTTTATCGACGCGCTCGCGGGCGGCGGCGGGTTGTTAACCGTGCCCGCGCTGCTGGCGGCGGGCATGAGCCCGGCGCAGGCGCTTGCCACCAACAAGCTGCAGGCCTGCGGCGGTTCGCTCTCGGCGTCGCTCTATTTTATCCGCCGCAAGGTGGTGAGCCTGGCCGATCAGAAGCTCAATATCCTGATGACCTTTATCGGCTCCACGTCGGGCGCGCTGCTGGTTCAGCACGTGCAGTCCGATATTTTGCGCCAGATCCTGCCGATTCTGGTCATCTGCATCGGGCTTTACTTCCTGCTGATGCCAAAGCTCGGTGAAGAAGATCGCCAGCGTCGCCTGTTCGGCCTGCCGTTTGCCCTGATTGCCGGGGGCAGCGTGGGTTTTTACGACGGTTTCTTCGGGCCGGGGGCGGGTTCATTTTATGCGCTGGCGTTCGTGACGCTGGCCGGGTTTAACCTCGCCAAATCCACCGCCCATGCCAAAGTGCTCAACGCGACCTCAAACGTCGGCGGCCTGCTGCTGTTTATCATCGGCGGCAAGGTTATCTGGGCAACCGGATTTGTGATGATGGCAGGGCAGTTCCTGGGCGCGCGCGCGGGCTCGCGTCTGGTATTAAGCAAAGGACAAAAACTTATTCGCCCGATGATCGTCATCGTCTCGGCCGTAATGAGCGCCAAACTTCTTTATGACAGCCATGGACAGGAGATCCTCACCTGGTTGGGGATGCACTAATGAACAGTACGCATAAATACGAACAGCTGATTGAGATTTTCGACGGCTGTTTTGCCGACGATTTTAATACCCGTCTGATTAAAGGCGACGACGAACCGATCTATCTTCCTGCTGATGCGGAGGTTCCGTATAACCGCATCGTCTTTGCCCACGGCTTTTATGCCAGCGGCTTGCACGAGATTTCGCACTGGTGCATTGCGGGTAAAGCACGGCGCGAGCTGGTGGACTTCGGTTACTGGTACTGCCCGGACGGACGTGATGCCGCCACTCAGGGCCAGTTTGAAGATGTGGAAGTGAAGCCGCAGGCGCTGGAATGGCTATTCTGCGTCGCGGCGGGTTTCCCGTTCAACGTCAGCTGTGACAACCTCGAAGGCGACTTCGAGCCAGACCGTATCGTCTTCCAGCGCCGCGTTCACGCGCAGGTGATGGAATATCTTGAGAAAGGCATCCCGGAACGTCCGGCACGCCTGATCGAGGCCTTACAGAATTATTACCACACGCCGGTTATCACGGCGGAATGCTTCCCTTGGCCGGAAGATCTTTAACAGAGGAAAGAAGATGATCGCAGAATTTGAATCACGCATTCTGGCGTTAATTGATGACATGGTGGAACACGCCAGTGATGATGAGCTGTTCGCCAGCGGTTATCTGCGTGGTCACCTGACGCTCGCGGTAGCCGAGCTGGAAGCGGGGGACGATCACTCTGCCGACGCCGTTCACGCTGAAGTCACTCGCAGCCTGGAAAAAGCCATTCTGGCCGGGGAGCTCTCGCCGCGCGACCAGTCTCTGGTGTTAGGCATGTGGGACACTTTGTTCCAGCAGGCTAAACGCTAAGTCATCGTATTTCACCCGGTGGCGCTGCGCTTACCGGGCCTGTGAATATCCCCTCTCCCTGTGGGAGAGGGTTAGGGTGAGGGCACCAGACCGCACCCTACTTAACCTTCTTCCCCTTCAGCAGTTTCCGTACCCACAATCGATTCGGATTCAGCCCCGCAAGCGTAACCCTGTCCAGCGGAATCGGCTCGCCGCTCATTTGCGCAGCTAAAACTTCTGCCAGCAGCGGCGCGGAACAGAGCCCGCGAGACCCTAATCCACCCAGCATAAACAGCTCCGGATAAACCGGCGCGCTTACCGCGTTATCCCGGTTATCAGCAAGATCCTGATAGGCCTCAAGCGTCGCGTCGTAGTCCGGCACATTTCCCGCCATCGGCAAATGGTCGCGGGTGGCGCAGCGCACGCCGCAGCGCGCGTCACCCTCGCTGACGTCAACCTCTTTCGCCCACGCCGCATCCGGGAAACAGTCAATCAGGCGCTGGCGGTTTTGGGCCTGATCCGCTTCGCTGTAGCGCATATCCGTTTCGCCACGATGATAGCTGGCCCCGATGCAGTGGTGGCCGTTAGACGGATTTTGCGGCGTCAGATAGCCGTCATAGCACAGCACCTGACGCAGTTTGCTCAGTTCGGGCGCGGAAGGAATATGGCTTACCTGGCCGCCGACCGGATAAACCGGCAACGTCTCTGTCTGGATAAACTGGCTGATGTTATGTCCGTTTGCCAGCACAACGCTGGCATGGCTCGCCTCTTTGCCATCAGCAAAACGCAGATTCCAGCGTTCTGTCCGGCTCAACGATTCAACCTTGTGGGCATAATGCGCCGTCAGCCCGCGCGACTGCGCCAGGGCAATGACCGCCGCGGTCAGTTTAGCCGGGCACAGCCAGCCGCCGAGCGGATACTGAATGCCCCCACACCCGGTTTCCGCGCCAGCGGTGTCTGCCACCTCTTGCGCACTTACCGCGCGTGCAATCTCGTCAGGCAGGCCCAGCGACAGCATCTGCGTGATTTTTTGCTGGCTCTTTTCATCCCAGCCGAGCTGCGTCACGCCGCACCAGTCATGCTCGAACGCCACCGGCAGGGCGTCATACAGGCGACGAGCGAAGGTAAACGCCGCCGGGAAAAACCGGAACAGGGCCGGGTCGTGCGCGCTTAAAAGCGGATAGAGCGCACCCTGACGGTTGCCGGATGCGCCGCTTGCTGGCGCGTCGTCGGCACAGTAGAGCGTGACCTGCCAGCCGCGGTGGAGAAGCGCGAGAGACAGCAGAGCGCTGGCGATCCCCCCGCCGACTATCGCCACCTCACGGGATGCGCTGGCGCTGCGTGCAAACCAGGGGGCACTTGCGGGGATGTCCAGCGTCTGCTCCATTCTGCCGACCAGCATGTCGCGCTTGCGGCCAAAACCTTTGGTTTTCTGCATGGTAAAGCCCGCCTCCTGCAGCCCGCGGCGGACAAAGCCTGCCGAGGTGAAGGTGGCAAGCGTTGCGCCCGGGCGCGCCAGCCGCGCCATCGCGCTAAACAGATGCTGGCTCCACATGTCCGGGTTTTTGGCGGGGGCAAAGCCGTCAAGGAACCACGCGTCCACCGTCTGATTCATCGAGTCATCGAGCGTATCGGTCAGGTCATTGATGTCGCCAAGCCATAAATCCAGCGTCACGCGTCCGCCGTCCAGAATCAGACGGTGACAGCCGCCAATGTGGGGTGGCCACTGCGCCTGAAGCTGCTCCGCCCAGGCTGCTAGCTCTGGCCAGCGCTGATGAGCGAGCCGCAGATCGTGCGCGGTGAGCGGGAATTTTTCGAAACTGATGAAATGTAATCTTTGTAGCGTAGCCTCAGGGTGGGCAGCGTGAAACTGGTCAAACGCCTGCCAAAGGGTCAGAAAATTGAGCCCGGTACCGAATCCGCTTTCCGCGACCACAAACAGGCTCCGCGGATGCTCCGGGAAGCGGGTGCTGAGCTGGTTTCCGTCGAGGAAAACATAGCGAGTTTCTTCGAGTCCGTTATCATTAGAAAAATAGACGTCATCAAAATCTCGGGAAACAGGTGTACCCTCAGCGTTGAATTCGAGGTTGGCGGGTTGTATAGCGTTTTGTTTCACGTAAGTTACTCGTCTGACAGGCAGTGGCACGATCTTAACGATGTGAGTCCATCGGTGCAAATTTCCGCAGAAAATGTCTGATCGGACTTGTTCGGCGTACAAGTGTACGCTATTGTGCGACTCGAAACTTACTATAGTGCGACTTACAGAGGTATTGAATGAAACGTGCAGTGATTACTGGCCTGGGCATTGTTTCCAGCATCGGTAATAACCAGCAGGAAGTCCTGGCATCTCTGCGTGAAGGACGCTCCGGGATCACTTTCTCTGAAGAGTTTAAAGATTCAGGTATGCGTAGCCACGTATGGGGTAACGTCAAACTGGACACCACCGGTTTGATTGACCGCAAAGTGGTTCGTTTCATGAACGATGCCTCTATTTATGCTTATCTCTCCATGCAGGAAGCGATCAAAGATTCCGGCCTGAGTGAAGAGGTTTATCAGAACAACCCGCGCGTGGGTCTGATCGCCGGTTCCGGCGGCTCATCAAAAGCGCAGGTATTCGGCGCTGACGCAATGCGTAGCCCGCGTGGTCTGAAAGCTGTAGGTCCGTACGTGGTCACCAAAGCTATGGGTTCTGCGGTTTCCGCGTGCCTGGCGACCCCATTCAAAATCCACGGTGTGAACTACTCCATCAGCTCCGCGTGTGCGACTTCCGCGCACTGCATCGGTAATGCTGTTGAGCAGATCCAGCTGGGTAAACAGGACATCGTATTTGCTGGCGGCGGCGAAGAGCTGGGCTGGGAAATGGCCTGTGAATTCGACGCGATGGGCGCACTGTCCACCAAGTACAATGAAACCCCGGATAAAGCCTCCCGTACCTATGATGCGCACCGTGACGGTTTCGTTATCGCTGGCGGCGGCGGTATGGTTGTGGTTGAAGAGCTGGAGCATGCCCTGGCACGTGGCGCGCACATCTACGCTGAAATCGTGGGCTACGGTGCAACGTCTGACGGCGCCGACATGGTTGCGCCATCCGGCGAAGGCGCGGTGCGCTGCATGAAGATGGCGATGCACGGCGTTGACACCCCAATCGACTACCTGAACTCCCACGGTACCTCTACTCCGGTAGGCGACGTGAAAGAGCTGGGTGCGATCCGTGAAGTCTTCGGCGACAACAGCCCGGCAATCTCCGCGACCAAAGCCATGACCGGTCACTCTCTGGGTGCGGCTGGCGTGCAGGAAGCGATCTACTCTCTGCTGATGCTGGAAAACGGCTTTATCGCGCCAAGCATCAACATCGATGAGATGGACGAGCAGGCTGCTGGCCTGAACATCGTGACCAAACCAACGGAAGCGACGCTGACCACCGTCATGTCAAACAGCTTCGGCTTCGGTGGCACCAACGCCACGCTGGTTATGCGTAAGCTGAAAGCATAAGTTTTACGTTTGATTCCGGAAGGGAGCCATAAGGCTCCCTTTTTTTATGCATTGACAAGCGGCTGATCTCACAGGCAAACTTCACCCCTCAACATTATCCTCGCGATAATGCGTAAGCGTTCAACGTCAACCAACGCACCTTAATCCTGATAATCAGGTAGAGGGGGCGTGGCATTTCCCCGCCTTACTCTTCATTTCGGAGTAAAGCATGACTGCAGTAACTCAAACAGAAACAACCCCTTCAGCGAACGTCTCGCTGTTCCGTATCGCTTTCGCGGTATTTCTGACCTATATGACCGTCGGCCTGCCGCTGCCGGTGATCCCGCTGTTCGTTCATCAGGAGCTGGGCTATGGCAACACCATGGTCGGCATTGCCGTGGGCATTCAGTTTTTAGCCACGGTATTGACCCGCGGTTACGCCGGACGGCTGGCGGATCAGCACGGTGCAAAACGCTCGGCGCTACAGGGGATGTTTGCCTGTGGGCTGGCGGGCGGCGCATGGCTGCTGGCTTCTCTCCTGCCGGTAGACGCCGCGTATAAGTTTGCGCTGCTGGTGCTGGGCCGCTTAATCCTGGGCTTTGGTGAAAGCCAGCTGCTGACCGGCACCCTGACCTGGGGAATGGGTCTGGTGGGGCCGGCACGCTCCGGCAAGGTGATGTCCTGGAACGGTATGGCCATCTATGGCGCGCTGGCCGCAGGCGCACCGCTTGGGCTGCTGATCAATAGCCAGTTTGGATTTGCGGCGCTGGCTGCCACCACCATGGTTTTACCCCTGCTGGCGTGGGCGTTTAACGGCTCGGTGCGTAAGGTGCCCGCGCACAAAGGCGAGCGTCCTTCCCTGTGGAGCGTGGTCGGCCAAATCTGGCAGCCGGGACTTGGCCTGGCGCTGCAGGGCGTGGGTTTTGCGGTGATTGGTACCTTCGTCTCGCTCTATTTTATGAGCCGTGGCTGGGCGATGGCCGGTTTTACGCTCACCGCGTTTGGCGGCGCGTTTGTGCTGATGCGCGTTTTCTTCGGCTGGATGCCGGATCGCTTTGGCGGCGTGAAGGTAGCGGTGGCGTCGCTGGTGATTGAAACCATCGGTCTGCTGCTGCTGTGGAATGCACCCGTGGCCTCCGTTGCGCTGCTTGGTGCGGCGCTGACCGGGTGCGGCTGTTCACTGATCTTCCCGGCCCTGGGCGTTGAAGTGGTGAAGCGCGTGGCCCCACAGGTGCGCGGTACGGCGCTGGGCGGCTATGCGGCCTTTCAGGATATCTCATACGGGGTAACCGGGCCGCTGGCCGGGGTGTTAGCCACCTCGTTTGGTTATCCGTCCGTCTTTCTGGCCGGTGCGGTTTCTGCAGTGGTTGGGATCGTGGTGACGCTGGTGGCGTTTCGCAGATCGTAGTTTTTGCCCGGTGGCGCTTCGCTTACCGGGCCTACAATCGCACTAGCCGTAGGCCGGGTAAGGTGAAGCCGCCACCCGGCAGTGTTAAGCAACCAGCCAGAAAATCGCCAGCGCAATCAGTAACGCAATAAACATCAACCCCGGACGCGCAGAGAGCGTTCTGAACGTCTCCACGACTGGCGCAAACAGCGGGCTGTAGATCGGCTGAATGTTTCTCACCTCCGGCACGCCGCCCTCGCGCTCGGCGCGGCGAACGAAGATTTGATTGAGCAGATCCTGCACCTGCGCGGTGGTCAGAACCGTTTGCGGCGTGGCCTGCCAGTTTTGCTGGGCGTAATCCCGAATGACTTCAAACTCGTGCGGCTCAAGCGGCTGCTTCAGTGCCGCCTGGACGGTATGCAGGGTAGGGGCATTCTGGGTGCTGAGCGTCTGGCGCGCCTGGAGCCAGGTCACCAGATGCGTAAACTGTCTGGCCGGGATTAACTCACCCGCCTTCACGCCGGACAGCTCCAGCATGGATTGCCAGATAAGCTTCGTCGGTTCGCCGGTGGCCGCAGCCAGCTTCGTCACCATCTGCTTGAGCGTGTTGTGCTCGGCAGGCAGCAGCGGACGCTCGGTCGCCGGGCGCACCTGAGGCTGCGGAATAGACAGCTCGTTGTTCTGCAGCAGGGTCAGCACGGTTTTGAGCTGGTCGGGCGTCAGCTGGCCCAGCGCGGTCTGACCATACTGCTGGCGAATAAAATCGCTCACCGCCTGCCGGTTATTACCCTGGCCCAGCAGCTCTGTCAGCTGAGCGACAATCTGGCGCGTGGTGTGGTTCTGCTGCGCGGTATTAATACGCTGGTTCAGGTTTTGCTCGGCCGCAGGGAAATGGCGCGACTGCAGCGGTGCGTCGTTCCTCACGCCTAAATCATGCTTTACCCCGGCCCAGACTTCCGCGTTTTGCTGTGAAGTCAGCGCAATCAGGCGCGTGATCAGTCGCTCCAGCACGGTGCGCTGTTGCGTGGATAGCGGTTGTTCACCGGCAACGTTTGGCGTGACGGGGCCTTCACCCGGAGGGCGTGGCGGCGTACCTGAAATGGGCTGCATCGTCAAAAATCCTTAAAGTCAAAACTCAGCGTAAACCAGGCATACATATATGCCTGGCGGCGAGATTATGGCACACTTGGCAGGTTTTCTTCCTCTCAAACAGGTACTCAGACGTGAAAATCCTCGTTGATGAAAATATGCCTTACGCCCGTGAGCTGTTTAGCCGCCTGGGTAACGTTAAGGCTGTCCCTGGTCGCCCGATCCCGGTCAACGAACTGGATGACGCAGACGCGCTGATGGTGCGCTCGGTGACTAAAGTAAATGAGGCGTTGCTCGCCGGTAAAGCGATTAAGTTTGTCGGAACCGCAACGGCAGGGACCGATCATGTGGATGATAAATGGCTGAAGCAGGCCGGAATCGGTTTTTCCGCCGCGCCGGGCTGTAACGCCATTGCCGTTGTGGAATACGTTTTCTCCTCCCTGCTGATGCTGGCCGAGCGCGACGGGTTTGCGCTGAAGGACCGCACCGTGGGGATTGTCGGCGTGGGTAACGTCGGCGGGCGCCTGCAAAAGCGCCTTGAAGCGTTAGGGATCCGCACGCTGCTGTGCGATCCGCCGCGTAAAGATAACGGCGATGACGGGGATTTCCGCTCGCTGGATGAGCTGGTTGAACAGTGTGACGTGCTGACGTTCCACACGCCGCTGTTTAAAGAGGGGCCGTATAAGTCGCTGCATCTTGCTGACGAGGCGCTGATCCGTCGTCTGAAGGCTGGCACTATTCTGATAAATGCCTGCCGTGGTCCGGTGGTAGATAATGCCGCGCTGCTGACATGCCTGAACGAAGGACAAGACCTCAGTGTGGTGCTGGACGTCTGGGAGCAGGAGCCGGATCTCAACGTTGAGCTGCTTAACAAGGTAGATGTGGGCACGGCGCATATCGCTGGTTACACCCTCGAGGGGAAAGCGCGCGGCACGACGCAAGTTTTCGAAGCCTACAGCGCCTTTATTGGCCATCCGCAGCAGGTGGCGCTGGATACCTTACTCCCCGCGCCTGAATTTGGCCGCATTACCCTGCATGGTCCGCTCGATCAGGCAACGCTGAAAAGGCTGGTGCATTTGGTGTATGATGTGCGCCGCGATGATGCGCTGCTGCGTAAAGTGGCGGGGATCCCGGGTGAGTTTGATAAGCTGCGCAAGAACTACGTTGAGCGCCGCGAGTGGTCTTCCCTGTATGTAATATGCGACGACGCCCCGGCGGCGACGCTGCTGCATAAGCTGGGATTTAACGCCGTTCATCACCCGGCGCATTAATGTCTTCTTAATGCTCCCTGTCGGATACTCCGGCAGGGACGCTTTTTTATTTCTGGAGTAAACCACCATGTCTGAAGGCTGGAACATTGCCATTTTAGGTGCCACGGGTGCCGTGGGCGAAGCCCTGCTCGAAACCCTTGCTGAGCGTCAGTTCCCGGTGGGCGATATCTATGCGCTGGCCCGTACCGACAGCGCAGGTGAGCATCTGCGTTTTAACGGTAAATCCGTCATGGTTCAGGACGCGGCCGCGTTCGACTGGACGCAGGCGCAGCTGGCGTTTTTCGCCGCGGGCGCTGAAGCGACGGCTGCGTACGTTGAAGAGGCGACTAACGCTGGCTGCCTGGTGATCGACCTGAGCGGTCTGTTCTCAATGGAGCCGGATGTGCCGCTGGTGGTGCCGGACGTGAACCCGTTTGTGCTGGCTGACTACCGCAACCGTAACGTCATTTCGGTCCCGAACAGCCTCACCAGCCAGCTGCTGACCGCCCTGAAACCGCTGATCGACGACGGCGGCCTGTCGCGCATTACCGTCACCAGCCTGCTGTCCGCGTCCGCGAACGGCAAAAAGGCCGTTGACGCGCTGGCCGGGCAGAGCGCGAAGCTGCTGAACGGTATCCCGATTGACGAAGACGATTTCTTTGGCCGCCAGCTGGCGTTCAATATGCTGCCGCTGCTGCCGGATCGCGAAGGGTCTGTACGCGAAGAGCGTCGTATCGTCGATGAAGTGCGTAAAATTCTGCAGGACGATGGTCTGATGATTTCCGCGAACGTCGTGCAGTCTCCAGTCTTCTACGGCCACGCGCAGATGGTTGGCTTTGAAGCCCTGCGTCCGCTGGCGGCAGAAGAGGCGCGCGACGCGTTTGGCCGCGGTGAAGACATCGTGCTCTCCGAAGAGAGCGAGTTCCCGACCCAGGTTGGCGATGCCACCGGCAGCGCGCATCTTTCCGTTGGCTGCGTGCGTAACGATTACGGCATGCCGGAACAGGTTCAGTTCTGGTCCGTTGCCGATAACGTTCGCTTCGGCGGCGCGCTGATGGCGGTCAAAATCGCTGAAAAACTGGTGCAGGAGTACCTGTACTGATGTCAGACGTGGAACAAAAGCCGGTCCATAGAATTGCCCTCGGAATTGAGTACGACGGCAGTAAATATTATGGCTGGCAGCGTCAGAACGAGGTGCGCAGCGTCCAGGAGAAGCTGGAGAAAGCGCTCTCTCAGGTGGCAAACGAGCCGATTAACGTCCTGTGCGCGGGGCGTACGGACGCGGGAGTTCACGGCACGGGACAGGTGGTGCACTTTGAAACCACCGCCGTGCGTAAGGATGCCGCCTGGACGCTGGGTGTAAATGCGAATTTGCCTGGTGACATTGCGGTGCGTTGGGTAAAAGCTGTGCCGGATGATTTTCACGCGCGCTTCAGCGCCACGGCGCGTCGCTACCGTTATGTCATCTACAACCAGCGCCTGCGTCCGGCGGTGTTAAGCCAGGGCGTCACGCATTTTTATGAACCGCTTGATGCAGAACGTATGCATCGCGCGGCGCAGTGTCTGATTGGTGAAAATGACTTTACGTCGTTTCGTGCGGTGCAGTGTCAGTCCCGCACGCCGTGGCGCAACGTCATGCACATAAAAGTCAGCCGTTTTGGCGCGTATGTGGTGGTGGATATCAAAGCCAATGCCTTTGTACATCATATGGTTCGGAATATTGTGGGCAGCCTGATGGAAGTGGGTGCCGGACACCAGCCGGAGAGCTGGATTGCAGACCTGCTGGCAGCGAAGGACAGAACGCTTGCGGCAGCCACGGCGAAAGCGGAAGGATTGTATCTGGTCTCAGTAGACTATCCGGATCGATTTGACCTGCCGAAACCGCCAATGGGCCCGCTGTTTTTAGCGGACTAAACAAAGGTGCAATTAGGGCTTAGACAATATGGACGTAATACGTTTTCTGATTGATTTCATTCTGCATATTGATGTTCACCTGGCGGAGCTGGTCGCGCAGTATGGCGTCTGGGTTTACGCCATTCTGTTCCTCATTCTGTTTTTTGAAACCGGTCTGGTCGTTACCCCATTCCTGCCAGGGGATTCACTGCTGTTCGTTGCCGGGGCGCTATCGGCGTTACCCACTAACGATCTGAACGTGCATCTTATGGTTGTGCTGATGGTGATTGCCGCCATTGTCGGTGATGCGGTCAACTATACGATTGGACGCGTGTTCGGTGAGCGGCTTTTCAGCAATCCTGATTCGAAAATTTTCCGTCGCAGCTATTTAGACAAAACCCATGCGTTTTATGAACGCCATGGCGGGAAAACCATTATCCTTGCGCGTTTTGTGCCTATTGTGCGCACATTTGCACCGTTTGTGGCGGGAATGGGGCATATGTCCTATCGTCATTTTGCGGCATACAACGTGGTTGGCGCGCTGCTGTGGGTACTGCTGTTTACCTACGCAGGCTATCTGTTTGGCGATCTTCCGGTGGTGCAGGAAAACCTTAAGTTACTGATTGTAGCGATTATTGTGCTTTCCGTACTGCCTGGCGTTATCGAAATCATTCGCCACAAACGTGCGGCGGCAAAACAAGCGAAGTAAATGCACACTGGCGGTTCGACCACTTTTTTATCCAAAGTTTCGGGCTGTTATGTTTTAATGTGCAACATTCATGGTCTGTTGGAGGCAAAAATGGCATTATTCGCCTCTTATAGCAAAACTGGCATACGACCAGGTTCAGGCAGAAAGGTTATCAATGAGCTGGATTGAACGAATTAAAAGCAACATTACCCCAACGCGCAAAGCGAGCATTCCTGAAGGGGTATGGACGAAGTGTGATAGCTGCGGTCAGGTTCTGTATCGTGCAGAGCTGGAGCGCAACCTTGAGGTGTGTCCGAAGTGTGACCACCATATGCGTATGTCGGCGCGCAACCGCCTGCATAGCCTGCTGGACGAAGGCTCTCTGGTAGAGCTGGGTAGCGAACTTGAGCCAAAAGACGTGCTGAAGTTCCGCGATTCCAAAAAATACAAAGATCGTCTGGCCTCTGCACAGAAAGAGACCGGCGAGAAAGACGCGCTGATCGTCATGAAAGGCACCCTGCATGAGATGCCGGTTGTCGCCGCTGCCTTTGAGTTCTCCTTTATGGGCGGCTCAATGGGCTCCGTGGTCGGTGCGCGCTTCGTGCGTGCCGTTGAGCAGGCGCTGGAAGACAACTGTCCGCTGATCTGCTTCTCTGCCTCCGGCGGCGCGCGTATGCAGGAAGCGCTGATGTCGCTGATGCAGATGGCGAAAACCTCTGCTGCGCTGGCGAAAATGCAGGAGCGCGGTCTTCCGTACATCTCCGTGCTGACCGACCCAACCATGGGCGGCGTCTCCGCGAGCTTCGCGATGCTGGGCGACCTGAACATCGCTGAGCCAAAAGCGCTGATCGGCTTTGCGGGTCCTCGCGTTATCGAGCAAACCGTTCGTGAAAAACTGCCGCCGGGCTTCCAGCGCAGTGAGTTCCTCATTGAGAAAGGCGCTATCGATATGATCGTCCGCCGTCCGGAAATGCGCCTGAAGCTGGCGAGCATTCTGGCGAAGCTGATGAATCTGCCAGCGCCGAACCCGGATGAGCCGCGCGAAGGTGTGGTGGTACCGGATCAGGAACCCGAGGCCTGATAACTGAAAAGGGCAGGGCCGGTTGGCGCTGCCCTTTTGCTTTCTAATCTGTTAATGACAACCGGGCATTATGGAAAATAAAAGCATTCCCCAAGCCACGTCGCCCCTGGCCGCGTGGCTTTCTTATCTGGAAAACCTGCACAGTAAAACCATCGATATGGGGCTTGAGCGCGTAAGCCAGGTCGCCGCGCGTCTTGATGTGCTCAAACCGGCACCTTTCGTGTTCACCGTCGCGGGCACCAACGGTAAAGGCACTACCTGCCGCACGCTGGAATCTGTCCTGATGGCCGCAGGTTACAAAGTTGGCGTGTACAGCTCTCCACACCTGGTCCGCTACACCGAGCGGGTTCGCGTGCAGAACAGCGAGCTGCCGGAATCGGCGCATACGGCGTCGTTCGCGAAAATTGAAGCCGCACGCGGTGAGATCTCATTAACCTATTTTGAATACGGCACCCTGTCGGCGCTGTGGCTGTTCAAACAGGCGCAGCTGGATGTGGTGATCCTTGAGGTTGGCCTCGGCGGACGTCTTGATGCGACCAATATGGTTGATGCGGACGTGGCGGTGGTCACCAGCATCGCGCTGGACCATATCGACTGGCTGGGACCGGATCGTGAAAGCATTGGCCGCGAGAAGGCCGGTATTTTCCGGGCGAATAAACCCGCCGTGGTCGGCGAGCCGGACATGCCGCACACCATTGCTGACGTGGCAAACGAGAAGGGCGCGCGTCTGCTGCGCCGCGGCGTTGACTGGCAGTATGAGGTTCAGGATAACGGCTGGCGCTTCAGCGATGCCCAGGGCGCGCTGGACAACCTGCCGCTGCCGCAGGTGCCGCAGCCGAACGCAGCCACCGCGCTGGCGGCACTGCGCGCCAGCGGATTAGCGGTCAGCGAGCAGGCAATTCGTGACGGCATTCAGAGCGCAATTCTGCCCGGGCGTTTCCAGATTGTCAGCGAGTCACCGCGCCTGATTCTGGACGTGGCGCATAACCCGCATGCGGCGGCGTATCTCGCGGGACGTCTCAAATCGTTACCAAAAACCGGGCGCGTGCTGGCGGTTATCGGTATGCTTCATGATAAAGATATCGGCGGTACGCTGGCCTGCATGGAGACTGTGGTCGATAGCTGGTATTGTGCTCCACTGGAGGGGCCGCGCGGCGCGACGGCTGAGCAGCTGATGGAACATCTCGGCAAAGGCGCAATCTATAGTAGCGTGGCTCAGGCCTGGCATGCCGCGATGGCGGATGCTAAACCAGAAGATACCGTGCTGGTGTGTGGTTCATTCCACACGGTGGCACATGTCATGGAAGTGATGGACGCGGGGAGAACCGGTGGCGAGTAAGTTTCAGAACCGTTTAACAGGAACCATTGTGCTGGTCGCGCTCGGGGTGATTATTCTCCCGGGTCTGCTCGACGGGCAGAAAAAGCATTATCAGGACGAGTTTGCCGCTATTCCGCTGGTGCCGAAACCGGGTGACCGCGATGAGCCGGATATGCTGCCAGCGGCGACGCAGGCGCTGCCTGCTCAGCCGCCGGAAGGCGCGGCGGAAGAGGTGCGTGCAGGCGATGCCGCCGCACCGTCGCTCGATCCGTCTCGTCTGGCGGCAGCGAGCAGCAGCGATATCGATCCGGTGCCGGTAGAGCAGCCTAAACCCGTTGAAAAACCGAAGCCGGTTGAGAAGCCGCAGCCGAAACCGCAGCGAGATAAAGCCGCAGAGCAGCTGGCTGCCGCATCAGAAACCCCACCGCCGACAAAACAAGACGCGGCACCGACCGGAAAAGCGTACGTTGTGCAGCTCGGCGCGCTGAAAAACGCCGACAAAGTTAACGAGGTCGTGAGCAAACTGCGCAGTGCGGGATATCGTGTTTACACTTCACCTTCCACGCCGGTGCAGGGTAAAATTACCCGTATCCTCGTGGGGCCAGAAGCGTCCAAAGATAAGCTTAAAGGTTCGCTCGGCGAGCTGAAGCAGATCTCCGGCCTGAGCGGTGTGGTGATGGGCTACAGCGCGAACTGATAAGATCTTACCCAACCTCGGAGTGGTTTGCTCCCTCTCCCTTGAGGGAGAGGGCCGGGGTGAGGGGGAGCAGACGTCCACAGAGACGTCAAATGGACCGTGGCGTTGAACATTTTTTCAGCGCCTTTTTTATTTACGCGCGGGAAGGAAATCCCTACGCAAACGTTTTCTTTTTCTGTTAGAATTCGCCCCGAACTGGATGACAGGGCGTTAAATCGTGGGACACATATGGTCTGGATTGATTACGCCATCATTGCGGTGATTGGTTTTTCCTGTCTGGTTAGCCTGATCCGTGGCTTTGTTCGTGAAGCGTTATCGCTGGTAACCTGGGGTTGTGCTTTCTTTGTTGCCAGTCATTACTACACTTACCTGTCTGTCTGGTTCACGGGCTTTGAAGATGAACTGGTCCGAAACGGAATTGCCATCGCGGTGCTGTTTATCGCAACGCTGATTGTCGGCGCTATCGTGAATTACGTGATAGGTCAGCTGGTCGAGAAAACCGGTCTGTCAGGAACGGACAGGGTGCTCGGGATCTGTTTCGGGGCGTTACGAGGCGTGCTGATTGTGGCCGCGATCCTGTTCTTCCTGGATACCTTCACCGGGTTCTCCAAAAGCGAAGACTGGCAGAAATCGCAGCTCATTCCAGAGTTCAGCTTCATCATCAGATGGTTCTTTGACTATCTGCAAAGCTCGTCGAGTTTTTTGCCCAGGGCATAAACCCTGAGATGTGGCTTAACGAGGAAAAGACGAATGTGCGGTATTGTCGGTATCGCCGGTTTCATGCCGGTAAACCAGTCGATTTATGACGCGTTAACGGTGCTTCAGCACCGTGGGCAGGATGCTGCGGGTATCATCACCATTGATGCAAACAACTGCTTCCGTTTACGCAAGGCGAATGGCCTGGTAAACGATGTGTTTGAAGCCCGCCATATGCAGCGTCTGCAAGGTAATATGGGGATCGGTCACGTTCGTTATCCTACTGCTGGCAGTTCCAGCGCCTCCGAGGCACAGCCTTTCTACGTCAACTCACCGTATGGCATCACCCTTGCTCATAACGGCAACCTGACCAACGCGCATGAGCTGCGTAAAAAGCTGTTCGAAGAGAAACGTCGCCACATTAACACCACCTCTGATTCTGAAATCCTGCTCAATGTGTTCGCCAGCGAGCTGGATAACTTCCGTCACTACCCGCTGGAAGCAGACAACATCTTTGCTGCCATTGCCGCGACAAACCGCCAGATCCGCGGCGCGTACGCCTGCGTGGCGATGATCATTGGTCACGGCATGGTGGCCTTCCGCGATCCAAACGGCATTCGTCCCCTGGTGCTCGGCAAGCGCGACCTTGGCGATGGCCGTACCGAATATATGGTTGCCTCTGAGAGCGTGGCGCTGGATACCCTAGGCTTTGAGTTCCTGCGTGACGTTGCGCCGGGCGAAGCGGTCTATATCACCGAGAAGGGCCAGCTGTTTACCCGCCAGTGTGCCGATAACCCAGTCAGCAACCCGTGCCTGTTTGAATACGTTTACTTTGCCCGCCCGGATTCCTTCATCGACAAGATTTCCGTCTACAGCGCGCGCGTCAACATGGGCACCAAGCTGGGCGAGAAGATTGCCCGCGAGTGGGACGATCTCGACATCGACGTGGTTATTCCTATCCCGGAAACCTCCTGCGATATCGCGCTGGAGATCGCCCGCATTCTGGACAAGCCATACCGTCAGGGCTTCGTGAAGAACCGCTACGTTGGCCGCACCTTTATCATGCCGGGCCAGCACCTGCGCCGTAAGTCCGTGCGCCGCAAGCTGAACGCCAACCGCGCGGAATTCCGCGACAAGAACGTTCTGCTGGTGGATGACTCCATCGTTCGCGGCACCACCTCTGAGCAGATTATCGAGATGGCGCGCGAAGCGGGTGCGAAGAAAGTCTACCTGGCCTCTGCTGCGCCAGAGATTCGCTTCCCGAACGTGTACGGCATCGATATGCCAACCGCCAACGAGCTGATCGCTCACGGCCGTGAAGTGGATGAAATTCGCCAGATCATCGGTGCCGACGGCCTGATTTTCCAGGATCTAAACGATCTCATCGACGCGGTGCGTGCCGAGAACCCGGAAATTCAGCAGTTTGAATGCTCCGTGTTCAACGGTATTTACGTGACCAAAGACGTTGACCAGCAGTACCTCGACTATCTTGATTCTCTGCGCAACGACGATGCGAAAGCCGTTCAGATGCAGAACGATCTTGAAAGCTTAGAGATGCACAACGAAGGTTGATGCTCCGGCAGGTGAGGGCGAATGCCCTCACTTGCAACTCCCCGCAAAATCCTGCACAGTCTGCCCTGAAATCAGTAAGGGCGAAAATCATGAAACGACTCATTGTTGGGCTCAGCGGCGCCAGCGGCGCGATTTACGGCGTACGTCTGTTACAGGTTCTGCGTAACGTGGCGGAAGTCGAGACCCATCTGGTGATGAGCCAGGCGGCGCGGCAGACCCTCTCTCTGGAAACCGATCTCTCCCTGCGCGATGTTCAGGCACTGGCGGACGTGGTTCACGATGCCCGTGATATTGCCGCCAGCATCTCCTCAGGCTCGTTTAAAACGGCCGGCATGGTTATCCTGCCCTGTTCGATTAAAACGCTCTCCGGCATTGTGAACAGCTATACCGACACCCTGGTGACGCGCGCGGCGGATGTGGTGCTGAAGGAGCGTCGTCCTCTGGTGCTCTGCGTGCGGGAAACGCCGCTGCATCTCGGCCATCTGCGTTTAATGACCCAGGCCGCCGAGCTTGGGGCCATCATCATGCCGCCGGTTCCGGCGTTTTATCATCGCCCGACCTCGCTGGACGACGTGATTAATCAGACCGTTAACCGCGTGCTGGATCAGTTTGACATCGACCTGCCTGAAGATCTCTTCACCCGCTGGCAAGGGGCCTGATTCTGTGCACAAACAGAGTGCATGAAAAGAGACGTTGCCCTGTTTCAGGGCAATTATGCAACGGCGATCATATCCTCGACATTTAATTCGTTTTTTCCCTTTTTCTCTTTCCGGTTCGTTCGGCAGACCTGCTATCTTTCACCATTAAGGCAATATCGCAACGTTTTATTAACATATTTAACGTCGAAGTTTTGACCAGACGGCAATGTGGCATAAGACCTGCAAGATGAAGCCTGCAACACAACACACAACACAATACATAATAAAATCACGGTACTTGAGGGTAAATGTATGAAGAAGACGGTTCTGGCTCTGTCTTTGCTCGTGGGGTTAAGTGCGGCAGCAGGTAGCTACGCAGCGCTTCCACAGACGGTTCGTATCGGTACAGACGCAACCTATGCGCCATTCTCTTCCAAGGATGCGAAAGGCGATTTCGTGGGGTTTGATATCGATCTGGGAAATGAAATGTGCAAACGCATTGCGGTGAAATGCACATGGGTGGGCAGCGACTTTGACGCGTTAATCCCGTCGCTGAAAGCCAAGAAAATCGACGCCATTATCTCTTCTCTTTCCATCACCGAAAAACGCCAGCAGGAGATTGCCTTCTCTGACAAGCTCTACGCCGCGGATTCTCGCCTGATTGCGCCGAAAGGCTCCCCGATTAAGCCAACCATCGACTCGCTGAAAGGCAAGCATGTTGGCGTGCTTCAGGGGTCGACGCAGGAAGGTTATGCCAACGCGACCTGGCGTGAGAAGGGCGTAGACGTGGTGGCTTACCAGAACCAGGATCTGATTTACTCTGACCTGGCCGCAGGCCGTCTGGATGCGGCATTCCAGGATGAAGTCGCCGCGAGCGAAGGCTTCCTGAAACAGCCTGCGGGTAAAGACTATGCGTTTGCGGGCCCGTCGGTAAAAGACAAAAAATACTTTGGTGACGGCACCGGTATTGGCCTGCGTAAGGATGATACCGAGCTGAAAGCCGCCTTCGACAAAGCCTTTGCAGAGCTGCGTAAAGACGGTACTTACGACAAACTGGCGAAGAAATACTTCGACTTCAACGTATACGGTGAATAATGCCTGACGCTAACGCACCGCAAAGGTGCGTTGCGGGAGCGGTTGACCCAATGCGGTGCATTTGTTGCACCGTATTGGATCGCTTTGTGCATACTTACGCATTTATAATGCAAAAATTCCCGCCTTAAGGGCATTAGTCTTTGCCTGAAAGAGGGGATTAATGGCACATTAGCACCACCCCGTCGTCGTAAAAATCCCGTATGAAGACAGTTTGTTGAGGACAAATATGAAAAAACTCGTGTTGTCACTATCTCTGGTGCTGGCCTTTTCCAGCGCCACCGCGGCATTCGCAGCCATTCCGCAGAAAATTCGGATTGGTACCGATCCAACCTATGCGCCGTTCGAATCGAAGAATTCAAAGGGTGAACTGGTCGGTTTTGACATCGATCTGGCCAATGAGCTGTGCAAACGCATCAAAGCACAGTGTACCTACGTTGAGAACCCGCTGGATGCGCTGATCCCGTCCCTGAAAGCGAAAAAAATCGACGTGATTATGTCCTCGCTCTCCATCACCGAAAAACGCCAGCAGGAGATTGCCTTCACCGACAAACTCTACGCGGCCGATTCTCGTCTGGTGGTGGCTAAAGCTTCTGACATTCAGCCAACGCTGGAGTCCCTGAAAGGCAAACGCGTCGGCGTGCTGCAGGGCACCACGCAGGAAACCTACGGCAACGAACACTGGGCGCCGAAGGGGATTGAAATCGTCTCCTATCAGGGCCAGGAAAATATCTACGCTGACCTGACGGCAGGCCGAATTGATGCGGCATTCCAGGATGAAGTCGCGGCAAGCGAAGGCTTCCTGAAAACGCCGGTGGGTAAAGATTACAAGTTTGGCGGCCCGTCCATTAAGGACGTGAAGTTGTTTGGTGTGGGCACCGGCATGGGCCTTCGCAAAGAAGACAACGAGCTGCGTGAGGCGCTGAACAAAGCGTTTGCTGAAATGCGCGCTGACGGCACCTATGACAAGCTGGCGAAAAAGTACTTTGATTTTAATGTTTACGGCGGCTAATCGCCCCGTCAAATAACGTGCGGCCCCTCCCGATGCGGGAGGGGAAAAGACACGGTTCCACCACTCACGATACGACAGGGCTCGCGGTATGCTGTACGGATTTTCTGGCGTTATTTTACAGGGCGCGCTTGTCACCCTTGAGCTGGCTATCAGCTCCGTGGTGCTGGCGGTGCTGATAGGTCTGGCAGGCGCAGGGGCGAAGCTTTCGGCTAACAAACCGCTGGCGCTTATTTTTGAAGGCTACACCACGCTTATTCGCGGCGTTCCCGATCTGGTGCTGATGCTGCTGATCTTTTACGGTCTGCAGATTGCGTTGAACAGCGTGACGGACGCGATGGGCATGGGACAAATTGATATCGACCCGATGGTGGCCGGTATTATTACCCTCGGTTTTATCTACGGTGCCTACTTCACCGAAACCTTCCGCGGCGCTTACATGGCCGTGCCGAAAGGCCACATTGAGGCGGCAACCGCATTTGGTTTTACCTCTTCACAAACGTTTCGTCGGATTATGTTCCCGGCCATGATGCGTTATGCGCTCCCGGGCATCGGCAACAACTGGCAGGTTATCCTCAAAGCGACAGCGCTGGTCTCGCTGCTCGGTCTGGAAGACGTCGTGAAAGCGACTCAGCTGGCGGGCAAGAGCACCTGGGAGCCGTTCTACTTTGCGGTGGTCTGCGGCGTGATTTATCTGGTCTTTACGACCGCCTCCAATGGTGTGCTGCTTCTGCTCGAGCGTCGCTACTCCGTGGGTGTGAAGAGGGCTGACCTGTGATTGAGATTATTCAGGAATACTGGAAATCGCTGCTGTGGACGGACGGCTACCGCTTTACCGGCGTGGCGATTACGCTCTGGCTGCTGATCTCCTCCGTGGTGATGGGCGGCATTCTGGCGGTGTTTCTTGCCATTGGCCGCGTGTCGAACAATAAATTTATCCAGTTCCCGATCTGGCTGTTTACCTACGTGTTCCGCGGTACGCCGCTGTACGTGCAGCTGCTGGTGTTCTATTCGGGAATGTATACGCTTGAGATCGTAAAAGGCACTGAGATGCTGAATGCGTTCTTCCGCAGCGGCCTGAACTGTACGGTGCTGGCGTTGACGCTCAACACCTGCGCCTACACCACCGAGATTTTCGCCGGGGCAATTCGCTCTGTCCCTTACGGTGAGATTGAAGCGGCGCGCGCGTACGGCTTTTCCTCGGTGAAACTTTATCGCTGCATTATTCTGCCGTCGGCACTGCGTATCGCGTTACCGGCGTACAGTAACGAAGTGATTTTGATGCTGCACTCCACCGCGCTCGCCTTTACCGCGACGGTGCCGGATCTGCTCAAAATCGCGCGCGATATTAACTCCGCGACCTATCAGCCGTTTACCGCGTTTGGCATTGCGGCGGTGCTCTATTTAATTATCTCTTATGTTCTGATTAGCCTGTTCCGTAAGGCTGAAAAACGCTGGTTGCAGCATATAAAACCTTCTTCGACGCACTGAGAAAGATGATGGCTGAGAACAAATTAAACGTTATTGATTTGCACAAACGCTACGGCGAACATGAAGTGCTGAAAGGGGTGTCGCTGCAGGCGAATGCGGGCGACGTGATCAGTATTATCGGCTCATCCGGCTCGGGTAAAAGTACCTTCCTGCGCTGCATTAACTTCCTCGAAAAGCCGAGCGAAGGCTCGATTGTGGTGAGCGGGCAGAATATTAACCTGGTCCGTGACAAAGACGGCCAGCTGAAGGTCGCGGATAAACACCAGCTGCGACTGCTGCGTACGCGCCTGACGATGGTGTTCCAGCACTTCAACCTCTGGAGCCACATGACGGTGCTGGAGAACGTGATGGAAGCGCCGATTCAGGTGCTGGGCCTGAGCAAGCAGGAAGCCCGCGAGCGTGCGGTGAAATACCTGGCGAAAGTGGGTATCGACGAGCGCCAGCAGATGAAATACCCGGTGCATCTCTCCGGCGGTCAGCAGCAGCGCGTCTCCATCGCCCGCGCGCTGGCGATGGAACCGGAGGTGCTGCTGTTCGACGAACCGACCTCCGCGCTGGACCCGGAACTCGTTGGCGAAGTGCTGCGCATCATGCAGAAGCTGGCCGAAGAGGGCAAAACGATGGTGGTGGTGACGCACGAGATGGGCTTCGCCCGTAACGTCTCGAACCACGTTATCTTCCTGCATCAGGGGAAAATTGAAGAGCAGGGCCACCCGGACGAGGTGCTGGCGAACCCGCAAAGCCCGCGCCTGCAGCAGTTCCTGAAAGGGTCGTTGAAGTAGGTTTTGCCTTTCCCCCTCTCCCTGTGGGAGAGGGGCGGGGTGAGGGCATCAGACCGCAGTGCAGCCCAATCGCCCGGTGGCGCTTCGCTTACCGGGCCTACGGACTGGGTGTTCTCCCTCTCCCTGTGGGAGAGGGTTGGGGTGAGGGCATCAGGCCGCACTGCACTCCAGCCGATACACCCAGTCGTCATAGCGCACGCCGTCAATTTCATACGCCTTTTCCAGCACCTGCGTGCGCACAAACCCGGCTTTCTCCAGCACACGCACCGAACCGCCGTTATCCGCCAGCACGTACGCGTTAATCGCTTTCACGCTGGTCTGGTTAAACGCGTACTCGCACACCGCGCGCAGCGCCTCGCTGGCAATCCCTTTTCCCTGCGCGGCAGGCACAACCGTGTAGCCGATATCGGCCTCTTCACGATTCTCAGGGCTGATTTGCAGGCCAATATCGCCCAGCGGCGTATCATCCTCCAGAGAGCGGATCACGAAGACATGCTCCGCCATCAGGCGCGCGGCAAACACGCGGCGGGTCTCTTTTTCCGGCGCGATGGCGGCCATGTAGCGCATGATGCGGCGATCTTCACGCAGCGAGCGGAAGAAGGCCCAGTCAGTGGGTTCGAAAGGGGTGAGGTGAAGCCGGGGAGTGGTGATCGTTGCCATTGTTACGCCATATCTTCGGAACATGGCCTGTCACTGTAACATATTCACCGCACCACATCCCCCAGAGCCTCTTCTAATTCATACCAGCGAAACGCAAACCCGGCCGCTTCCAGCCGTTTTGGCAGCGCCCGCTGCCCGCCTAATACCAGCACAGACGCTTCACCCATCATCAGGCGAATCACCGTGGCTGGCACGCGCAATATCGCCGGGCGGTGCAGGGCATGACCCAGCGCGTGGGCGAACTGTTCGTTACGCACCGGATACGGCGCAACCATGTTAAACGGCCCGCGCAGATCGTTATCCAGCAGCCAGAGAATACCGTTGACCATATCGTCGATATGGATCCAGGCCAGATACTGACGGCCATTACCGATCGGCCCACCGAGTCCAAGCCGGAAAGGGGGAAGCATCTTCGCCAGAATGCCGCCCTTCGGCGCAAGCACGACGCCGGTCCGCAGCAGGCAGACGCGGGTACGATCGCTCTGCGCCGCGCAGGCGATACGCTCCCACTGGGCGCAGAGCTTATGGGTAAACTCGTTATGCGGCGGCTCTTCCTCGGTCACCACCACCTCGCCGAGATCGCCGTAATAGCCCACGGCTGAACCTGAAATCAGCACCGAAGGCGGCGTGTGGCTATTGCGGATCAGCTCGACCAGCTTTTCGGTGATGTTCCACCGGCTGCTGCATAACAGCTGTTTTTGCTCTTCCGTCCAGCGCTTATCGGCGATGGGTTCCCCCGCGAGGTTAATGACGGCGTCGAAGCCGTCCAGATTTTGCTGCTCGGCCAGATTTTTCCAGATATCGATACCCGCCCCGAGCACCTGGCGCGCTTTCTCCGGGCTGCGCGTGACCACGGTAATGTCGTGATGCAAGGCCTGCAGACGCGCAATGAGGTGACGACCAATAAGGCCCGTGCCGCCGGTCAGCAAAATCTTCATACAACCTCCAGGATTACGCCTGGCGTCGCCAGCTTAGCGTCATGGAGACGGAATCGGCGTAGCGCAGGGCGTGAAGTTTATCGATCTCAACTTCAGCATAAGTGACCCAGTGATGTTCGCGTGCGATATCGAGCACATCCTGAGTTAATTTTTCCAGCAGAGAGAAGCGGTTATTCTCCACGTACTGAATGATGTTTTTGGTTATTGTGCGGTAGTTCAGCGCGTCGTTGATGTCTTCGCTGGCCCGCGCTTTGTCTGCGGGATAGTGAATTACCACGTTAATGACAATATCCTGACGGTTGGCGATCTCTTCCTCTTTGATGCCGATGAAGGTGCGCAAGCGTAAATTTTTTATGCGAATAATAGCGTCTGGCTGTGACATTGCAGGTCTTCTCCGTGTCAGTATTTCCTGCTCATCATACATGAGAGGCTCGCGGGCACCCAGCCTCATAGAGGGTTAAATCTGCTGGATTTTTTGCATCGCTCGCTCGGTGGCCGGGCGGGTTCGTATGCGCTCAAACCAGTTGTTCACCGCCGGGTAAGCGGCCAGGTCAATTCGGTGTTTTTCATGCGTATTCACCCACGGCCAGCAGGCGATGTCGGCAATACTGTAATGATCGCCCCCGAGCCACGGCGTTTTCTCCAGCCGACGGTTCAGAACGTCATAGAGCCGTTGAGTCTCAACCTGATAGCGTTCGATCGCGTAGGGAATGGGCTGCGGGGCGTAAGCGGTAAAATGATGATTTTGCCCCAGCATGGGCCCCAGCCCGCTCGCCTGCCAGAAGAGCCATTGCAGGGTATGGTGACGCTCGCGCAGTTCGCCGCTCAGCAGTTTGCCGGTTTTCTCCGCCAGGTAGAGCAAAATCTCACCGGACTCAAACAGGCTCAGCGGCCTGCCTCCGTCCGCCGGGTGGTTATCAATAATGGCCGGGATTTTATTATTCGGCGAGATAGCCAGAAAGAGAGGGCTGAACTGATCGCCTTTGCTGATATCCACGCGAATGATCCTGTAATCCAGCTCGGCTTCTTCAAGAAAAAGGGTGATCTTATGGCCGTTTGGGGTAGGGGCGTAATAAAGGTCGATCATTCTCAACTCCTGTCCATGCGAATAGTGGTGCCATGACAAATGAGTATAGGTGGTTGTTGTAAATCGTGAGTTTTCATCAAGTGACAGCGGGGCAAAGAGATTATATGTTGAGTAAAAAACCGATCAGCCGATGAGGATGTTATGAACCAGCCCGTAATCACGTTGTGGTCCGATGCGAATTTCTTTTCTCCCTATGTCATGAGCGTATACGTTGCGCTGGCCGAAAAAGGGCTCACTTTTACGCTGAAGACCGTCGATCTTGACGGCGGTGAACATCTCAAACCGCAGTGGCAGGGCTACGACCTGACCCGACGCGTGCCGGTGCTGGAGATCGACGGTTTTGCACTGAGCGAATCGTCGGCGATTGATGAATATCTGGAAGATCGGTTCGCGCCGCCTGAGTGGGAGCGCATTTATCCTCACGACCTGCAAAAACGCGCGCGGGCGCGGCAGATCCAGGCGTGGCTGCGTAGCGATCTGGTGCCAATTCGCGTGGAACGCTCAACGGACGTCGTGTTTGCCGGGGTCAAAAAGCCAGCGCTCAGCCCAGAAGGCCGTGAAAGCGCGCAAAAACTGATTGAAACCGCCACCTCGCTCCTCGCACACGGCAACCCGAACCTGTTCGGCGAGTGGTGCATCGCCGACGCCGATCTGGCGTTGATGCTAAACCGCCTGATCCTCAACGGCGATGAGGTGCCGCAGCTGCTGGTGGATTATGCCGCGTTTCAGTGGCAGCGCGCCTCCGTGCAGCGCTATGTGGCACTCTCGGCTAAGCGCGCGGGCTGATAAGCCCTGACGCTTCAGGTATGATGGGGGCAGTCTGTTTTCCCGAGGAGTGACTGATGAAACTGATGTTTGCGTCGGATATCCATGGATCGCTGCCCGCTACCGAGCGTGTCCTTTCCCTGTTTGCACAAAGCGGCGCGCAGTGGCTGATTATTCTGGGGGATGTCCTCAACCACGGCCCGCGCAACGCACTGCCGGAGGGCTACGCTCCGGCGCAGGTCGCGGAAAAGCTCAACCCGTACGCCTCGCGCATCATTGCCGTTCGCGGCAACTGCGACAGCGAGGTGGACCAGATGCTGCTGCATTTTCCCCTTACCGCGCCATGGCAACAGGTGCTGCTGGAACAACGCCGCCTGTTCCTGACGCACGGGCATCTTTTTAGCCCGGATAATCTCCCGGCGCTCGCGGCTGGCGATGTCCTGGTTTACGGTCATACTCATATTCCGGTTGCTGAAAAACGCGGTGAGATTTATCACTTCAATCCGGGTTCGGTCAGCATACCGAAAGGCGGTTATCCTGCGAGCTATGGCATGCTGGATGGAAATACCCTGAGCGTTATCGCACTTAATGATCAGCAAGTTATTGCGCAGGTAGCGATTAATCCGTAAGTTACACCTCAACTGCAAACGCGCCGAAAGAGCGCTTAGAAGAGAAGGTTTCCCGATGGTGGAGCAGAGTCATTTGGCAAGTACAGAGTGGGTTGACATTGTCAGCGAAGAGAATGAAGTGATCGCGCAGGCCAGCCGCGAACAAATGCGTGCGGAGCGTCTGCGCCACCGCGCAACATACATCGTTGTGCACGACGGTATGGGCAAAATTCTGGTCCAGCGCCGCACGGACACCAAAGATTTTCTCCCGGGTATGCTGGATGCCACCGCTGGCGGTGTTGTTCAGGCAGATGAAGTGCTGCTGGATTCCGCACGTCGCGAAGCAGAAGAAGAGTTAGGCATCGCCGGTGTGCCGTTTGCCGAGCACGGTCAGTTCTATTTCGAAGACGAAAACTGCCGCGTCTGGGGCGGGCTGTTTAGCTGCGTCTCCCACGGCCCGTTCGCTCTGCAGGAAGAAGAGGTGAGTGAAGTCAGCTGGATGACGCCGGAAGAGATCACCGCGCGCTGCGACGAGTTCACGCCGGATTCGTTAAAAGCGCTGGCGCTGTGGATGACCCGCAACGCCAAAAACGAATCGACCAAATCAGAGAAAGAGGAAGAAGCTGAGTAAGCGTCAGCAACTCTCTCTCAGACACAGACTGGACGCGATGGGCTTTTGATCGCGCCAGTCCCCGTCATTCAGACGCTCCAGTAGCGCGTTCCCGGCTTCAACGCCAATCTTACGATGCGGCACCGCCATCGTCGTCAGCGGCGGCTGACAGACGCGGCTCACGTCGCTATCGCCAAAGCCTACCACCGCCAGATCGTCCGGCACCTTGATTCGCCTGCGCTGGCACTCGTACAGCGCGCCGCAGGCCAGCTCGTCAGAGACGCATACCAGCGCATCCAGCTCCGGCCACGCCAGCAGGAATTCTGGCAGCTGTGCCGCGCCGGTCGAGAAGCTCGGCGGCATCGCCGCGTTAATCACACGGTTCGGCGACATATGGTGGCGAAGCATGGCTTTGTACCAGCCCTGCAGATGCTGCTGGAAAATCCACTGCTCCTGGTTGGCGCAAAGCAGGCCAATATTTTGGTAGCCGCGCTTAATCACCATTTCCGTAAGTTCATACATGGCCGCTACGTTATCAATCCCGATATTCATATCAATCGGGTCGGCGCGCATGGCACCCATTTCCATCACCGGAATAGAGGCGTTTTTCAGCCAGTGGCGAACGGTATCGGTATGTTCAACGCTGAGCAGGATAGCGGCGGCAATATTCGACGCCAGCAGCGTCTCCAGCAATTTCTCCTCCTGCTCCAGGCGATGCTGGGATTCAGCCAGCATGATCTGATACCCGGCAGGCTGTAGCACCTGCTGCAGCCCGGCGAACATCTCCGAGCATCCGGCTTCGGAGAGATTTGGCACCACCATGGCTATCGTCCACGACGACGCCGAGGCCAGCGCGCTGGCGGCAAGATTAGGCATATAACCCAGTTCCTGCACGGCAGCTTCAATTTTTTCTCGTAGTTTATCGGAAACCTGTTCGGGCGTGCGGAGTGCACGGGACACGGTCATCGTGCCCACACCGGCAAGCTGTGCGACATCGGCGAGTGTCACTTTACCGGTACTGCGCCGTTTTCGGGTTAGAGACATACACCTTCCTGCTGACCAGACGCGTTCTTCATTTCCTTCGCTTCACGTGACAGGCAGTATACGCCTTAAATCCCTTTTTTTGCTGTGATTTAGCGCCGTGATCGCAATTTGATAGCGCTATCACATTTCTGCATGTTAACGGTTGGTAGCGCTATCTTTGTGATCGCGATCGCAGTCATTCAGCGATGTGTTGAATAAAGTTTGCTCATCTTTAGCGTGTAGCGGGAGTGAAAAATGCTCAAAAAATGGATATATGATACAACCATCACGCTACAGGACAGCGTGGAAAACTGGCCGCAGGCGCTTGAGCTGTGCGCGAAGCCGCTTCTGGATTTGCAGGTGATTGAGCCTGAATACGTCACGGCCATCATCCAGCAGCACCACACGTTAGGACCCTATTATGTGCTGGCACCAGGGCTGGCGATGCCGCACGCGCGGCCGGAGGAAGGCGCCAAAGGACTGGGGTTGTCTTTATTAAAACTAAAACAGGGCGTCTCGTTTGGTGCCGGTGAGTTTGACCCTGTCGATGTCATTATTATGCTCGCGGCACCGGATAAACATAGCCATATCGAAATGATATCCGCACTCGCAGAATTATTTTCCAGCGACGAGGATATGGAGAAACTGCATCAGGCGAATACCCTGGAGGAAATTAAAACGGTTATTGACCGCTTCTGATTTAATTCTTTAATCCGATTATTCACAACATTACGCGACAGCGTGATGGGGCGTGCTCTACTCAATATAAGGGGACAACAATGAAAATCATGGCTATTTGCGGCTCCGGCCTGGGCAGCAGTTTTATGGTCGAAATGAATATTAAAAAGGTGCTTAAAAAACTGGAGATTGAGGCTGAGGTTGAACATTCCGATCTCTCCTCGGCCACGCCGGGCGCAGCCGATCTGTTCGTGATGGCAAAAGACATTGCGGCCAGCGCCAGCGTGCCGGAAAGCCAGCTGGTGGTGATTAACAACATCATCGACATCAACGAACTTGAAGCGCAGCTGCGCGCCTGGTTCGAAAGACAATAACCCTGATAAGGCGAGGTGGATATGTTTATCCTTGAAACGCTGAATTTCGTTGTTGATATTTTAAAAGTCCCTTCGGTGCTGGTCGGCTTAATTGCGCTTATTGGTCTGGTTGCGCAGAAAAAAGCGTTTTCGGACGTGGTGAAAGGGACGATTAAAACCATTCTCGGCTTTATTGTGCTGGGCGGCGGTGCCACGGTGCTGGTGGGGTCATTAAATCCTTTGGGCGGTATGTTTGAGCACGCCTTTACGATTCAGGGCATTATTCCAAACAATGAAGCGATTGTGTCAATTGCGCTGGAAAAATACGGTGCAGCGACCGCGCTTATTATGGCCTTCGGCATGGTGGCGAATATTATCGTCGCGCGCTTTACCCGCCTGAAGTACATCTTCCTGACCGGGCACCACACGTTTTATATGGCGTGCATGATTGGCGTGATCCTGACGGTAGCGGGCTTTGAGGGCGTGGGTCTGGTCTTTACCGGCTCGCTGATCCTCGGCCTGATCATGGCCTTCTTCCCGGCGATTGCCCAGCGCTACATGAAGCGCATTACCGGCAACGATGAGATTGCCTTCGGGCACTTCGGCACGCTGGGCTACGTGCTGTCCGGCTGGATTGGCAGCAAGGTTGGCAAAGGCTCCCGCTCAACCGAAGAGATGAACCTGCCGAAGAACCTGAGCTTCCTGCGCGACAGCTCGATCTCCATCTCTCTGACCATGATGATTATCTACCTGATCATGGCGGTGAGCGCCGGACGTGAGTATGTCGAGGCCACCTTCAGCGGCGGTCAGAACTATCTGGTCTACGCCATCATCATGGCGATCACCTTCGCGGCGGGCGTGTTCATCATCCTGCAGGGCGTGCGCCTGATTCTGGCGGAAATCGTTCCGGCCTTTACCGGCTTCTCGGAGAAACTGGTGCCGAACGCGCGTCCTGCGCTGGACTGCCCGGTGGTGTATCCGTATGCGCCGAACGCGGTGCTGATTGGCTTCCTGTTCAGCTTCCTCGGCGGGATTGTAGGGTTGTTCATCTGCGGTCAGTTTAGCTGGGTGCTGATCCTCCCGGGCGTCGTGCCGCACTTCTTCACCGGCGCAACGGCGGGCGTGTTCGGTAACGCCACCGGCGGACGCCGCGGGGCAATGATTGGCGCCTTTGCTAACGGCCTGCTGATCACCTTCCTGCCGGTTCTGCTGCTGCCGGTGCTGGGCGCCATTGGCTTTGCCAACACTACCTTCTCGGACGCCGACTTCGGCGCGGTCGGAATTGTCCTCGGCAACCTGGCGCGCTTCCTGTCGCCGCTTGCCATCACCGGACTGGTTGTGGCGTTGTTCGCGCTGCTGGTGGCGTACAACGTCTTCGCGAAAAACAAACCTGCGGGCGGTAACGCGCAGGAAAACACCGGAGCCAAATCATGAATGAGAAAGAGATAACCGAACTCGCGCGTCAGATCCGTCTAGAGACGCTGAAATCCCTGACGCAGCTGGGCTTTGGACACTATGGCGGCAGTATGTCGGTGGTCGAAACCCTGGCCGTGCTGTACGGCGCGGTAATGAAAATCGACCCGGCGGATCCGGACTGGCCGGAGCGAGACTATTTTGTTCTGTCGAAAGGCCATGCGGGCCCGGCGCTCTACAGCACGCTGGCGATCAAGGGCTACTTCCCGGTGGAAGAGCTGAGCACCCTGAACCAGAACGGCACGCGCCTGCCAAGCCACCCGGACCGTCTGAAAACGCGCGGCGTGGACGCCACCACCGGTTCGCTGGGGCAGGGGATCTCCATCGCTGGCGGTATGGCGCTCTCACACAGGCTGGCGGGGCGACCGAATCGGGTCTTCTGCATTGTCGGTGACGGCGAGCTGAACGAGGGGCAGTGCTGGGAAGCCTTCCAGTTTATTGCTCATCATCGCCTTAACAACCTGACGGTGTTCGTGGACTGGAACAAACAGCAGCTCGACGGCGAGCTGGACGAAATCATCAGCGCGTTTGACCTGGAGGGGAAATTCCGCGCCTTTGGCTTTGACGTGGCGACGGTGAAGGGTGACGACATCCCGGGACTGCTGGCGGTGACGTCGCGGGTCCCGGCTGCCGACGCGCGTCCGATAGTCGTCATCCTCGACAGCATCAAAGGGCAGGGGGTGCCGTACCTGGAACAGCTCAGCAACTCGCACCACCTGCGGTTGACCGCGGAGAGCAAAGCGGCCCTCAACGAGACGATTCGCCAACTGGAGGCTTCACATGATTAAGGTTGCACCGGCAGGAGAGAAAGACGCCGTTGAGATGCGTAAGGTCTACGCGGGCTTTGTGGCAAAGCAGATTGAGGCGGGAAGCGAGATTATCGCCCTGGAAGCGGATCTGATGAGCTCGATGGCGATGGACGGCGTGGCGCGTGATTATCCGCAGCACGTGATTAACTGCGGCATTATGGAGGCCAACGTCATCGGCACCGCGGCGGGGCTGTCGCTTACCGGGCGTATACCGTTCGTTCATACCTTCACCGCGTTTGCCAGCCGTCGCTGCTTCGACCAGCTGTTTATGTCCCTGGACTATCAGCGCAACAACGTGAAGGTGATTGCCTCGGATGCGGGCGTGACGGCCTGCCACAACGGCGGAACGCATATGTCGTTTGAGGATATGGGCATCGTACGCGGTCTGGCGCATTCGGTGGTGCTGGAGGTGACCGACGCGGTGATGTTTGAGGACGTGCTGCGCCAGCTTATCGACCTCGAAGGCTTCTACTGGGTACGCACCATCCGTAAGCAGGCGCCGAGCGTGTATGCGCCGGGGTCAACCTTCACCATTGGTAAAGGCAACGTGCTGCGCGAAGGAACCGATATAACCCTGATTGCCAACGGCATCATGGTGGCGGAAGCGCTGGAAGCGGCGCGCCAGCTTGAGCAGGAGGGGGTCAGCGCGGCGGTCATCGACATGTTTACCCTGAAGCCCATCGACCGGATGCTGGTGAAAAACTACGCCGAGAAAACCGGTCGCATCGTCACCTGTGAAAACCACAGTATTCACAACGGCCTGGGATCGGCGGTGGCGGAAGTCCTGGTGGAAACCTGCCCGGTACCGATGCGGCGGGTGGGCGTCAAGGAGCGTTACGGCCAGGTGGGGACACAGGATTTCCTGCAGAAGGAGTATGGCCTGACGGCACATGACATTGTATCGGCGGCGCGAGAGCTGCTGTAAATAAAAAAGGCGACCCGTTAAGTGGTCGCCTTTTTGTTGCCCGGTAAGCGCTGGCGCCACCGGGCTTTTTAACATTACTGCTGCTGCGAAGACTGGATCGCGGTCAGCGCGATGGTGTAGACGATATCGTCAACCAGCGCGCCACGAGACAGGTCATTCACAGGTTTGCGCATGCCCTGCAGCATTGGCCCGATGGAGATCAGGTCTGCTGAACGCTGCACCGCTTTATAGGTGGTGTTACCGGTGTTCAGATCCGGGAAGATGAACACGGTAGCGCGACCTGCAACCGGCGAGTTCGGCGCTTTGGATTTCGCAACGTCGGCCATTACGGCGGCGTCGTACTGCAGCGGGCCGTCGATCATCAGGTCAGGACGTTTTTCCTGCGCCAGACGGGTCGCTTCACGCACTTTCTCTACGTCGCTACCTGCACCAGAAGTACCGGTGGAGTAGGAGAGCATCGCTACGCGCGGTTCGATACCGAAGGCAATCGCGGAGTCCGCGGACTGGATAGCGATTTCTGCCAGCTGCTCTGCGGTTGGATCCGGGTTGATCGCGCAGTCGCCGTAAACGTAAACCTGTTCAGGCAGCAGCATGAAGAACACGGAAGAAACCAGAGAGCTGCCTGGCGCGGTTTTGATCAGCTGCAGCGGTGGACGGATGGTGTTCGCCGTGGTGTGAACCGCACCGGAAACCAGACCGTCAACTTCGTCCTGCTCAAGCATCAGCGTGCCCAGCACCACGTTGTCTTCCAGCTGTTCGCGCGCAACGGCTTCGGTCATGCCCTTGCTCTTACGCAGCTCAACCAGACGAGCAACGTAGCTCTCGCGAACCACTTCAGGGTCAACGATTTCGATGCCAGCGCCCAGCTCAACGCCCTGAGACGCCGCAACGCGGGTGATCTCATCCGGGTTACCCAGCAGCACACAGGTCGCGATGCCGCGCTCTGCACAGATAGCAGCCGCTTTAACGGTACGTGGTTCGTCGCCTTCTGGCAGAACAACGCGTTTGCCCGCTTTACGCGCCAGCTCGGTCAGCTGATAACGGAATGCTGGAGGAGACAGGCGGCGGCTGCGCTCGGAGGTTGCAGTCAGGGATTCGATCCAGTCTGCGTTGATGTAGCCCGCAACGTATTCCTGAACTTTCTCGATACGCTCGTGGTCATCAACCGGCACTTCCAGGTTGAAGCTCTGCAGGCTCAGGGAGGTCTGCCAGGTGTTGGTATTCACCATGAAGACCGGCAGGCCGGTCGCAAACGCGCGTTCGCACAGCTTGCTGACGCGTGGGTCCATCTCGTAGGCACCGGTCAGCAGGATCGCACCGATTTCCACGCCGTTCATCGCGGCCAGGCAGGCGGCAACCAGTACGTCAGGACGGTCTGCGGAGGTTACCAGCAGGGAACCTGCGCGGAAGTGTTCCAGCATGTGCGGAATGCTGCGCGCACAGAAGGTCACGGACTTCACGCGGCGGGTGTTGATGTCGCCTTCGTTAACGATGGTAGCGTTCAGGTGACGCGCCATATCGATTGCACGGGTTGCAATCAGATCGAAGCTCCATGGCACCGCGCCCAGTACTGGCAGAGGGCTGGATTCCTGCAGCTTAGCCGGGTCAACTTTGATGACTTTCGCTTTGGAAGAGTCGTCGAAAATCTCGGACAGGTCAGGGCGAGTACGTCCCTGCTCATCCACCGGTGCGTTCAGCTTGTTCACGATCACGCCGGTGATGTTGGTATTTTTCGCGCCGCCGAAGCTGCTGCGCGTCAGTTCGATACGCTCGTTCAGCTGCTCTGGGGTGTCGGTGCCCTGAGACATCACGAAAACGATCTCTGCGTTCAGGGTTTTCGCGATTTCAAAGTTAAGAGACTGGGCAAACTGGTGTTTGCGCGTCGGGACCAGGCCTTCAACCAGCACCACCTCCGCGTCTTGCGCGTTAGCATGGTAGTTAGCGATGATCTCTTCCATCAGCACGTCTTTCTGGTTGCTGGACAGCAGAGACTCAACGTGGCTCATCTTCAGCGGTTCAGCCGCTGGCAGATTGGAGTTCTTGCGAACGATGGTGGTGGTCTGGTCTGGCGCATCGCCACCAGCACGTGGCTGGGCGATTGGCTTAAAGACGCTCAGACGAACGCCTTTGCGTTCCATAGCACGGATAACGCCAAGGCTGACGCTGGTCAGGCCGACGCTGGTTCCGGTAGGGATCAGCATAATAGTACGGGACACGGTTTATCCTCTTTCGTTACCGCCGCAATTGGGCGGGTTACAAAACAGCACCGCCAGCATTGCTGGCGGTGTGGAATCAGGCAGTCAGGCGGTGCGCGTCTTGCGCAATGACCAGTTCTTCGTTAGTTGGGATAACGAGAGCAGGGCGGGTGCCTTCTTTGTTGATGAAGCCAGACTTGCCGAAGCGGGCAGCCAGGTTACGCTCGTGATCAACGTCGAAGCCCAGAACGCCCAGTTTGCCCAGGGACAGTTCACGAACCATTGCCGCGTTCTCACCGATACCACCGGTGAAGATAACCGCGTCCAGACGACCGTCCATCAGCGCAGTGTAAGAGCCGATGTACTTCGCCAGACGGTGGCAGTAAACGTCCATTGCACGTTTAGCGTCTTCTTTCTCTGCGTAGTTGTCTTCAACGTAACGGCAGTCGCTGGTGACTTCGGTCAGACCCAGCAGGCCAGACTCTTTGGTCAGCATTTTGTTGATCTGGTCAACGCTCATGCCCAGGGTGTCGTGCAGGTGGAAGATGATCGCCGGGTCGATGTCACCGGAACGGGTACCCATCACCAGACCTTCCAGCGGGGTCAGACCCATGGAAGTATCAACACATTTACCGTTGCGGATAGCAGAAACAGAACCACCGTTGCCCAGGTGGCAGGTGATGATGTTCAGTTCTTCAACCGGCTTGTTCAGAACTTTTGCGGCTTCCTGAGTTACATAGAAGTGGCTGGTGCCGTGCGCGCCGTAGCGACGTACGCCGTGTTCTTTGTACAGGCTGTATGGCAGGGCATAGAGGTAAGACTCTTCCGGCATGGTCTGATGGAACGCGGTGTCGAATACGGCCACGTTTTTGTCTTTCAGATTCGGGAAGGATTTCAGCGCTTCAGCGATACCGATCAGGTGAGCCGGGTTGTGCAGCGGTGCGAAGGACGCAGAGTCCTTGATGCCCTGGATCACAGATTCGTCGATCACGACGGAGCTGGTGTATTTTTCGCCGCCGTGGACGATACGGTGACCAATCGCAGTCAGCTGAGCAGACAGTTCTGGTTTTTGTGCCAGAATAGTGTTAACGATAAAGTTCAGCGCTTCACTGTGAGCGGCGCCTGCACCTAAAGCCGCTTCTTGTTTGCTGCCGTCCATCTTCCACTTGATACGTGCTTCAGGCAGATGGAAACATTCGGCCAAACCAGAGAGGTATTCGTCACCGTTGAGCGCATCGATGATGGCGAATTTCAGTGAGGAGCTACCGCAGTTCAGAACCAGTACTAACTTACTCGACATGGAAGTACCTATTATTGATACGTGGCTAAAAAAACGTCAGTGAGTCTAACAGCGTAACGCATGAGGACTCAGACATTTATGATTAACATCATGCCAAACGAACATTGTGGCATGATGGAAGAAATAACTATGATTTTATGCCATTTTGCACAATTTTCAGCCAATGGCATAATGTGCAATAATTTGACGAGTTAATGATTCTCGTCTAGGGCCCTATCAGGCTGGCACAGGATACCCGATACGGGGTAGAGATGACAAAATATTTTGAACGTTGTCATAGCTTGTTGTGGTTTTGCACGAAAATTTTAATTTTTATATGTGAAGTTGAGGTACAGCCATGTCGACACCAGAGAACCCGTCCGTAAATTTCTTTAGTCTGTTTCGTCGGGGACAGCATTACGCAAAGACGTGGCCGATGGAAAAGCGCCTTGCGCCAATGTTCATTGAGAATCGCACCATCCGCGCCACGCGCTATGCGATTCGCTTTATGCCGCCAGTCGCTGTCTTTACGCTGTGCTGGCAGATTGCGTTGGGCGGGCAGCTTGGCCCTGCTGTCGCGACGGCGCTCTTCGCCTTAAGCCTGCCGATGCAGGGTCTGTGGTGGTTAGGTAAACGCTCCATCACTCCGCTTCCCCCTTCTATTTTACACTGGTTTTATGAAGTGCGCGGAAAACTGGAGGAGGCCGGACAGGCGCTCGCCCCGGTCGAAGGCAAGCCGGACTACCAGGCGCTGGCGGACACGTTAAAGCGCGCTTTTAAGCAACTGGATAAAACATTTCTCGATGATTTGTGATTGATCATCGAAACGACGACGAAAAGAAGGCACAGTAACAATCAGTTACCGTGTCTTTTTTTTAAAGTGCAATGCGCTACAGGAGTCGAAAGATGGAAATGACCCATGCTCAACGTCTGATTTTGTCCAACCAGTACAAGATGATGACTATGCTTGATCCCGATAACGCTGCGCGCTACAGCCGCCTGCAAACCATCGTCGAACGCGGTTTTGGTTTGCAAATGCGTGAACTGGACCGCGAGTTTGGCGAGCTGAAAGAAGAAACCTGTCGCATCGTGATCGACATTATGGAGATGTATCACGCCCTGCACGTGTCCTGGACGAATCTCAAAGATCAGCAGTCCATCGACGAGCGCCGCGTGACCTTCTTAGGCTTTGATGCCGCAACGGAAGCGCGTTATCTGAGCTATGTTCGCTTTATGGTGAATACAGAAGGGCGCTATACCCACTTTGACGCGGGCACCCACGGCTTCAACGCGCAGACCCCAATGTGGGAAAAATATCAGCGTATGCTGAGCGCGTGGCACGCCTGCCCGCGTCAGTACCATTTAAGCAGCAACGAAATTCAACAAATCATTAATGCCTGACGGAGGTGCGTGTGCAGTGTAGAGGTTTTCTGTTTGATCTGGACGGTACGCTGGTGGATTCGCTGCCGGTTGTGGAGCGTTCCTGGTGCCATTGGGCTGACAGACATGGCATCGACCATCAGGACGTGCTGAATTTTATCCATGGCAAACAGGCCATCACCTCGCTACGGCACTTCCTGGCCGGACGCTCTGAGGACGAAATTCAGGCGGAGTTCAAATACCTGGAACATATTGAAGCCACGGATACGGACGGCATCACAGCCTTACCGGGCGCGCGCGAGCTGCTTGAGCATCTGAACGAGGCGCAGATCCCATGGGCTATCGTTACCTCAGGCTCCATTCCCGTCGCCCACGCCCGTCACAAGGCGGCAGGTCTGCCGACGCCAGAAGTGTTTATCACGGCGGAGCGCGTAAAGCGCGGTAAACCGGAGCCCGACGCGTTTTTACTGGGCGCTGAACTGCTGGGCCTCGCCCCTGAAGAGTGCGTGGTGGTGGAAGACGCGGCCGCTGGCGTACTGGCCGGGCTGAACGCCGGAAGCCACGTTATCGCCGTTAACGTTCCGGCGGGATCCTCCCGGCTGGAGGAGGCAGACTTTGTGCTGGATTCCCTGACGGCGCTGGCTGTTTCGAAAGCCTCTGACGGGGTTGTAACCGTCTCGCTAAAAATGTAATCACATGATATAGCCCCACATTGCTGGGGCTTTTTTATGGCACAATTTCTCATCTCCCACTGACAAGGACATGTTGTGAACGGTGAACTGATTTGGGTCCTGAGCCTGCTTTTAATCGCCATCCTTCTTTTTGCAACGGGCAAGGTACGCATGGACGCCGTCGCCTTGTTTGTCATCGTCGCGTTTGTGCTGAGTGGAACGCTCACGCTACCGGAAGCGTTTTCCGGGTTTAGCGATCCCAACGTTATCCTGATTGCCGCCCTGTTTATTATTGGTGATGGGCTGGTGCGTACCGGCGTGGCGACCATCATGGGGTCGTGGCTGGTGAAGGTGGCGGGCAGCAGCGAAACCAAAATGCTGATCTACCTGATGGTGACCGTCGCCGGGCTGGGGGCGTTTATGAGCTCAACGGGCGTGGTCGCCATCTTTATCCCGGTGGTGCTGAGCGTCTCCATGCGGATGCAGATCTCGCCGTCGCGCCTGATGATGCCCCTGAGTTTTGCCGGTTTGATCAGCGGCATGATGACGCTGGTGGCAACGCCGCCGAACCTGGTCGTCAACAGCGAGCTTATCCGGGAAGGATTCCAGGGCTTCAGTTTTTTCAGCGTCACCCCGCTTGGGCTGGTCATTCTGGTGATGGGCGTGGTCTACATGCTGCTGACCCGGTTTGCCCTGAAAGGTGAAAAACAGGACAAAAATAAAGAAGGGTGGAAGCGACGCACCTTCCGCGATCTGATTAAGGAGTACCGCCTTACCGGGCGCGCGCGCCGTCTGGCTATTCGCCCCGGCTCGCCGATGGTGGGACAGCGTCTTGACGACCTGAAGCTGCGTGAGCGCTATGGCG
Source organism: Enterobacter cloacae complex sp. S3 (assembly GCF_014930495.1). Classification (NCBI taxonomy): domain Bacteria; kingdom Pseudomonadati; phylum Pseudomonadota; class Gammaproteobacteria; order Enterobacterales; family Enterobacteriaceae; genus Enterobacter; species Enterobacter cloacae complex sp. S3. Next base: position 51,821 of record NZ_JADBRD010000022.1, read on the forward strand.
CGAACGTGATCGGCGTTGAGCGCTGGCGTCGTTTTCGCCGGGTGATTGTCAACGTCAACGGGGTGTCGGAATTCCGCGCGCGGGATGTCCTGCTGATTGATATGTCCACCGCGGACGTGGATCTGCGCGAGTTTTGCAGCGAACAGCTGCTGGAACCGATGGTGCTGCGCGGGGAGTATTTTTCGGATCAGGCGCTGGATGTCGGCATGGCCGAAGTATCGCTGATCCCGGAATCGGAACTGCTGGGCAAAACCGTGCGGGAAATGGGGTTCCGAACCCGCTATGGCCTGAATGTCGTGGGGCTGAAGCGCGATGGCGTAGCGATGGAAGGGGCGGTGGTGGATGAGCCGATCCTGCTGGGCGATATCTTCCTCGTTGTCGGTAACTGGAAGCTGATTAGCCAGCTTGGGCAAAAAGGGCGCGATTTTGTGGTGCTCAACATGCCTGTCGAGGAGAGCGACGCGTCGCCTGCGCACAGCCAGGCGCCCCACGCGATTTTTTGTCTGGTGCTGATGGTGGCGCTGATGCTGACCGATGAAATTCCCAATCCGGTCGCGGCAATCATCGCCTGCCTGTTGATGGGCAAATTCCGCTGCATTGACGCCGAAAGCGCCTATAAAGCCATTCACTGGCCGAGCATTATCCTGATCGTCGGGATGATGCCCTTCGCCCTGGCGCTGCAAAAAACCGGCGGGGTGGATCTGATTGTTAAAGGCTTAATGGACGTTGGCGGCGGGTATGGGCCGTACATGATGCTGGTCTGTCTGTTCATTATGTGCGCCACCATCGGTCTGTTTATCTCCAATACCGCGACGGCGGTACTGATGGCGCCGATTGCGCTGGCGATGGCCAAATCCATGGGCGTGTCGCCGTATCCCTTTGCGATGATGGTCGCAATGGCGGCCTCCGCGGCATTTATGACGCCGGTCTCTTCACCGGTGAATACGCTGGTGCTGGGGCCCGGGAATTATAAGTTCAGTGATTTCGTGAAGCTGGGCGTGCCGTTCACCGTGCTGGTGATGGTGGTGTGCGTGGTATTGATACCGGTCCTGTTCCCGTTCTGATAATTTTGCCGGGCGGCGGCTGCGCCTTACCCGGCCTACTACCCGAAGGCCCTGCAAGCGCAGCGCCGCTGGGCAAACAGATTACAACGGTGAATCCTGGCTAATCTCATCCAGCGACAGATGGAAGCTCGGCACAAACACCTGCATAAAATAGTCCATCTCTTCGCTGCGGCGGGATTCCAGCGTTTTTTCCAGACGCGTTTTTGCCAGTAAAAATTCGTTATTCCCCGCAGACAGCTCTTCCAGACACTTCAGATAGGCGCAGAGCGCGTCGGCCTGCTTGACCAGCGACTTTTCATCTTCCGTGTACTGATGCTCATCGATGAGCGGCTCAAAAATGTCGCGCAACTCATCCGGCACCATGTCAATCAGCTTCTGCTGGGCAATTTTCTCGATGGCCTTATATTCCTGCGCAATTTGCGAGTTGAAATATTTCACCGGCGTGGGCAGGTCGCCGGTCAGCACTTCTGACGCATCGTGGTACATCGCCAGCAGGGCGATGCGCTCTGGATTAACCTGGCCGTTGAATTTGCGGTTTTTAATGGCGGCGAGCGCATGAGCAACCATGGCAACCTGCAGACTGTGCTCTGACACGTTCTCAGTGCGCACGTTGCGCATCAGCGGCCAGCGGTTGATGAGTTTCAGGCGGGAGAGGTGGGCGAAGAAATGACTCTGACTCATAGGTTACCTTTTGTCTTCACTGCGACAGGCGTTCATTGTGCGGGGAGGGGAGGAAAGATGCAAATCAGGCTACCGAAGTAGCCTGATTTTAAGATTACTGATGGTATCCGGAGAGGAAGCGCCCGAAGCGGCTGATGGCCATTTCGAGGTCATCTTCGCGCGGCAGCGTCACGATGCGCACGTGATCCGGCCACGGCCAGTTAAACGCCGTCCCCTGAACCAGCAGCACTTTTTCCTGAAGCAGGAAATCCAGCACCATTTTCTGATCGTCATGAATATTGAAGCGCTTCGCGTCAATTTTCGGGAACATATACAGCGCGCCATTCGGCTTCACGCAGGAGACGCCCGGGATATCGTTGATCAGCTCCCACGCGCGGTTGCGCTGTTCATACAGGCGACCACCGGGAACGATGAACTCGCTAATGCTCTGATAACCACCCAGCGCCGTCTGGATTGCGTGCTGCGCCGGCACGTTGGCGCATAAACGCATCGAGGCCAGCATCTCCAGCCCTTCGATATAGCCTTTGGCGTGCTTTTTCGGGCCGTTCAGTACCATCCAGCCCTGACGGAAACCGGCCACGCGGTAGGTTTTAGACAGGCCGTTAAAGGTGACGGTCAGCAGATCCGGTGCCAGCGCAGCGATTGAGTGGTGCTGTGCCGCGTCGTACAGGATCTTGTCGTAAATTTCGTCGGCAAAGATGATCAGGTTGTGCTGGCGGGCGAGCTCGACGATCTCCATCAGCAACTCTTTTGAGTACACTGCACCCGTCGGGTTGTTCGGGTTAATGATCACGATGCCGCGCGTGCGGGGCGTGATTTTTGCGCGAATATCATCGAGGTCCGGGAACCAGTCGGAGGACTCGTCGCACAGATAGTGCACGGCTTTCCCGCTCGACAGTGATACGGCAGCCGTCCACAGCGGATAGTCCGGCGCGGGCACCAGCATTTCGTCCCCGCTGTTCAGCAGCGCCTGCATCGCCTGCACGATCAGTTCGGAAACGCCATTGCCGATATAGATATCTTCAACGGTAACATCACGCATACCGCGCGCCTGGTAGTGCTGCATGATGGCTTTACGTGCGGAGTAAAGTCCTTTTGAATCGCAATAGCCTTGTGCAGTTGGAAGGTTGCGGATCACATCAACCAGAATTTCATCCGGCGCTTCAAAACCAAATGGCGCAGGGTTACCAATGTTGAGTTTCAGAACCTTGTTGCCTTCCTCTTCAAGGCGTTTTGCCTCTTTCAGAACCGGGCCGCGGATGTCATAACAGACGTTATCTAGCTTGCTGGATTTTTCGATAGGGGACATGAACCTTTAACCTTTTCGCTATTATTGCCGCTCCCTGCCGTGGAAGTCAGCACGGAATAATGTACTCCCCCCTCGCTTCGTTTTGAAGGGTGTGCAGTAGAAGATTTTGTGCCGGGAGCAAAATTTTGATAAATCTTTTTCGCTGTGCGTTAGCTTTTTTACTGTCTTAAAGTTGTGCGCATGGCACGATGATAGGTTAAATGTGCTATTCATTTGTCAGAATTCTGTATATTGTGCTGGTAAAAATAAGTGGTGAACCTGACAACGGTAGCAATCACCCTGCGTGACTTTTCGTAAAACCTGAATGCTTGATACATGTTCCTGTAAAAGCATAATGTGGCTAAAAGTTACTCATGTGAAATTAATGTTAAGTGCCATTAATGAATGGTCTTAATCTAAATTAAAATTTATTTATTATTAACCTATAAAATGCAACTTTAGTTAATTTTAATAAAATTAGTTTAGAAGCTTAACATTCTTCTTTAATCCTCAATATTGCAATAAGACTTATAAATAAAGTGGATTTGGGTTAAGATGTCTTTCAGGAAAGCAGAGGACAGATGCAAAAATTTTGTATATCTGGCACTGACTTTTCGAATTAATTGATTGTTATTGTTGGAGTTATCTCTGGCTGGAATGTGTCGCACATCTCCTGCTACGTTGACAGCGCTGCGATAAAGATGGCAGAAAAGGTGTTATACCTTTAATGTAATTTACATAAACCTGCGAACATCTAAATATCCTGAACGTTTAAGAGAATAAAAATAACGTCATGAAACGTGCTTTCTGACTGTTGATATAAAGCAGCACAATAACTATCTGTCAGGCAGTCTGCCGGGCCGGGATGCGAGGGAAAACCTTCAGAGGGAATTGCTTAACTGTTACACACAGCTTCAACCCGGGCAGCTCCGCACGAGCAACCTGAAAGTGAATAGATATGATAAATGCAAATCGTCCGATAATGAATCTCGACCTCGATCTGCTGAGAACGTTTGTTGCGGTCGCCGATCTCAACACTTTTGCAGCAGCTGCTGCCGCCGTTTGCCGAACTCAGTCCGCCGTTAGCCAGCAAATGCAGCGGCTGGAGCAACTGGTTGGTAAAGAGCTTTTTGCACGTCACGGGCGTAATAAGCTCTTAACGGAACACGGTATTCAGCTACTGGGTTATGCCAGGAAAATTCTTCGCTTTAATGATGAAGCATGTATGTCATTAATGTTTAGCAACCTTCAAGGGGTGCTAACGTTAGGCGCATCTGATGAGTCAGCGGATACTATATTGCCGTTTCTTCTCAACCGTATTAGTTCGGTTTATCCGAAGCTTGCGCTGGACGTTAGCGTAAAACGTAATGCCTTTATGGTTGAGATGTTAAATGAGCACAAAGTCGACCTTGTGGTGACGACGCATCGTCCCGGGCAGTTTGATTGCCTGACGCTGCGCACATCACCTACACACTGGTATTGCGCAGCCGAGTACGTGCTGCAAAAAGGGGAGCCGGTTCCGCTGGTCTTGCTGGATGACCCGAGCCCGTTCCGCGATATGGTGCTCACGGCGCTGAATGAGGCCAACATTCCGTGGCGTCTGGCGTATGTGGCTTCCACGCTGCCAGCGGTTCGTGCCGCCGTGAAGGCCGGTCTGGGCGTAACGGCCCGTCCGGTAGAGATGATGAGCCCCGATCTGCGCGTTCTGGGGAAATCCGACGGTCTTCCTGCGCTGCCGGATACGGAGTATCTGCTCTGCCACAATTCGTCCAGCCATAACGAGTTGGCCAAAGTGGTGTTCGAGGCGATGGAAAACTACCATAACCCGTGGCAATTCGAGCGCGTTACCTCCGAAGGGGGGGATGACTCCCTGATCGTCGAAGGGGATTTTGAGTGATCGATAGCTCAATATTCTGGTAACAAAATGTAAGTGTAAAAAACAGCCACTCGTGTGATTTTCACATGCAGTGGCTTTTTTTACGCAATAATACCCGCTTATGGCGCAAGGGTTTTCAGGATACTCTCTTATTTATCAATAAGCTGAATACTTTTGCTTAAAACTTGTCCGTTTTCCGTTCTAACTTCGCCCATATCCCTCTCATGTTAAAAAAACAGGAAATATGTTGCCGTTTTCCATGTTGAATTAACAAAAGCGTGTCGCAGATCAAGAAAATACTCCTATTTGGGGGGAGGAATCGTTGGCAAATCCTGTCAAAATAGGAGGGTTATTTTTTTTACTTCCGAAACGGACACGATTCAACAACATACATTTGACGGAAAGTCATGCACCCACCAGGGTTAAAGGGCACCAAATGTTAATGAGAATCGCTCGATGTAATTTAATGTGAAGAAACCTTTGTTAAAGTTGACAATAGGTTATAGAAAGGAGTAAAAAACCCCATCATTTTGCTGTCTACGTCTCATTTCTGACAGTTAGTGTAAGGTTATTTGTTCCTCCCCATGAATCGATGTGATGCCCATCTGCCAGCAAGAGCAGTGTCGTTGGTATCACTTTTGATGAGTAAGCAATGAGTATGTCAACATCCACAGAAGTCATCGCTCATCACTGGGCATTCGCAATCTTTCTTATTGTAGCCATTGGCCTGTGCTGCCTGATGTTAGTCGGCGGCTGGTTCCTGGGCGGTCGCGCCCGTGCAAGGCACAAAAACACACCTTTCGAATCAGGTATTGATTCAGTAGGTTCCGCTCGCTTACGCCTGTCTGCCAAGTTCTATCTGGTAGCCATGTTCTTCGTCATCTTCGACGTGGAAGCGCTTTACCTTTTCGCATGGTCAACGTCCATCCGCGAAAGTGGTTGGGTGGGCTTTGTCGAGGCCGCAATTTTCATTTTAGTGCTACTGGCCGGTCTGGTTTATCTGGTGCGTATTGGCGCGCTTGACTGGACGCCTGCGCGTTCACGTCGTGAACACATCAACCCGGAAAACAGTATCTCTAATCGTCAGCAGTAACAGCGAGGCAATAAGATGGATTATACGCTCACCCGCATAGATCCTAACGGTGAGAATGACCGTTACCCCCTGCAAAAACAGGAGATCGTAACCGACCCCCTGGAGCAAGAAGTCAATAAAAGCGTGTACATGGGCAAGCTCGAACATGCCATGCACGATATGGTCAACTGGGGTCGTAAGAACTCCATCTGGCCTTACAACTTTGGTCTTTCTTGCTGCTACGTTGAAATGGTGACGTCATTCACTGCGGTGCATGACGTTGCGCGTTTTGGGGCCGAGGTACTCCGTGCTTCCCCGCGTCAGGCTGACCTGATGGTGGTTGCCGGTACGTGCTTTACCAAGATGGCACCTGTTATTCAGCGTCTGTATGACCAGATGCTGGAGCCAAAATGGGTTATCTCCATGGGCGCATGTGCAAACTCTGGCGGTATGTACGACATTTATTCCGTCGTGCAGGGCGTAGATAAATTTATCCCAGTGGATGTGTACATCCCGGGTTGTCCGCCACGTCCGGAAGCCTACATGCAGGCGCTGATGCTGCTGCAGGAATCTATTGGTAAAGAACGTCGCCCACTGTCGTGGGTTGTTGGCGATCAGGGTGTGTATCGCGCGAACATGCAGTCTGAGCGCGAGCGTAAACGTGGTGAACGTATTGCCGTCACCAATCTGCGTACGCCTGACGAAATTTAATTTGCGCCTGTAGGTCTGGAGAACACCTTCGCATATCACTACTCAAATAGCGCGAAGCCAGGCTCAACAGTCACCACGGACCATTTGCAATGGTGAACAATATGACCGACTTAACCGCGCAAGAAGCCGCCTGGCAGACCCGGGATCATCTGGATGACCCAGTCATTGGCGAACTGCGCAACCGTTTTGGGCCGGATGCCTTTACTGTTCAGGCTACCCGCACCGGGGTACCCGTTGTTTGGGTGAAGCGTGAGCAATTGCTGGAAGTTGTCGATTTCCTTAAGAAATTGCCAAAACCGTACGTCATGCTGTTTGACTTACACGGCATGGATGAACGTCTGCGTACCCACCGCCAGGGTCTCCCTGCTGCGGATTTTTCCGTTTTCTACCACCTGATCTCAATAGACCGTAATACGGATATCATGCTCAAGGTGGCATTGTCTGAAAACGACATGCATCTGCCGACGATCACCAAACTTTTCCCGAACGCGAACTGGTATGAGCGTGAAACCTGGGAAATGTTCGGCATGACCTTCGACGGCCACCCGCATCTGACGCGCATCATGATGCCGCAGACCTGGACCGGCCACCCGCTGCGTAAAGACTACCCTGCGCGTGCAACCGAATTCGACCCGTTTGAGCTGACCAAAGCCAAACAGGACCTGGAAATGGAAGCGCTGACCTTCAAGCCGGAAGACTGGGGCATGAAGCGCGGTACCGACAACGAGGACTTCATGTTCCTCAACCTCGGTCCAAACCACCCGTCTGCGCACGGTGCATTCCGTATTATCCTTCAGCTTGATGGCGAAGAGATTGTCGACTGTGTTCCGGACATCGGCTACCACCACCGTGGTGCTGAGAAGATGGGCGAGCGTCAGTCCTGGCACAGCTACATTCCGTATACCGATCGTATCGAGTACCTCGGCGGCTGCGTCAACGAAATGCCATACGTGCTGGCCGTTGAGAAACTGGCGGGTATCGTTACGCCGGATCGCGTTAACGTGATTCGCGTTATGCTGTCAGAACTGTTCCGTATCAACAGCCACCTGCTGTACATCTCCACGTTCATTCAGGACGTCGGCGCGATGACCCCGGTCTTCTTCGCCTTTACCGACCGTCAGAAAATCTACGATCTGGTGGAAGCGATTACCGGTTTCCGTATGCACCCGGCATGGTTCCGTATCGGCGGCGTGGCACACGATCTGCCGCGCGGCTGGGACCGTCTGCTGCGTGAGTTCCTCGACTGGATGCCAAAACGTCTGGCGTCATACGAGAAAGCCGCGCTGCGTAACACCATCCTGAAAGGCCGTTCCCAGGGCGTTGCTGCCTACGGCGCGAAAGAAGCGCTGGAGTGGGGTACGACAGGTGCAGGTCTGCGTGCGACCGGTATTGATTTCGACGTGCGTAAAGCCCGTCCTTACTCTGGCTACGAGAACTTCGACTTTGAAGTCCCGGTGGGCGGCGGTGTTTCCGACTGCTACACCCGCGTGATGCTGAAAGTGGAAGAGCTACGCCAGAGTCTGCGCATCCTTGAGCAGTGCCTCAACAACATGCCGGAAGGCCCGTTCAAGGCGGATCACCCGCTGACGACGCCGCCACCGAAAGAGCGCACGCTGCAGCATATCGAAACCCTGATCACCCACTTCCTGCAGGTTTCCTGGGGTCCGGTCATGCCGGCGCAAGAATCCTTCCAGATGATTGAAGCGACCAAGGGTATTAACAGTTACTACCTGACCAGTGACGGCAGCACCATGAGCTACCGTACCCGCGTGCGTACGCCGAGCTTTGCGCACCTGCAGCAGATCCCGTCCGCCATCCGCGGCAGTCTGGTCTCTGACCTGATTGTGTATCTGGGTAGTATCGATTTTGTTATGTCAGATGTGGACCGCTAATTATGCACGAGAATCAACAACCACAAACCGAGGCTTTTGAGCTGAGTGAAGCAGAACGTGCCGCGATTGAGCACGAGATGCACCACTACGAAGACCCGCGTGCGGCGTCCATTGAAGCGCTGAAAATCGTACAGAAACAGCGTGGTTGGGTGCCGGATGGGGCGATCTATGAGATCGCGAAAGTGCTGGGTATTCCGGCAAGTGACGTAGAGGGCGTAGCCACGTTCTACAGCCAGATCTTCCGTCAGCCGGTAGGCCGCCATGTGATCCGCTACTGTGACAGCGTTGTCTGCCACATCACCGGTTATCAGGGCATTCAGGCTGCGATTGAGAAAAAGCTCAATATCAAGCCGGGCCAGACCACGTTCGATGGGCGCTTTACCCTGCTGCCAACCTGCTGCCTGGGTAACTGCGACAAGGGGCCGACCATGATGATTGATGAGGACACTCATAGCCATCTGACGCCGGAAGCGATTCCTGACCTGCTGGAGCAGTACAAATGAAAACTGTAATTCGTACTGCTGAGACGCATCCGCTGACCTGGCGTCTGCGCGATGACAAACAGCCGGTATGGCTCGACGAATACCAGAGCAAAAACGGCTATGCCGGCGCGCGTAAAGCCCTTGGCGGCATGGCGCCGGACGACATCGTTAATGCGGTGAAAGACTCCGGCCTGAAAGGGCGCGGCGGTGCGGGCTTCTCCACCGGTCTGAAGTGGAGCCTGATGCCGAAAGACGAATCCATGAACATCCGTTACCTGCTGTGTAACGCCGATGAAATGGAGCCGGGCACCTATAAAGACCGCCTGCTGATGGAACAGCTGCCGCACCTGCTGGTGGAAGGCATGCTGATCTCCGCGTTTGCGCTGAAAGCCTACCGTGGCTACATCTTCCTGCGCGGTGAGTACATCGAAGCAGCGGAAAACCTGCGTCGCGCGATTGCCGAAGCCACCGAAGCGGGCCTGCTGGGTAAAAACATCCTGGGCACCGGGTTTGACTTTGAACTGTTCGTGCACACCGGCGCAGGGCGTTATATCTGCGGTGAAGAAACCGCGCTGATTAACTCCCTGGAAGGCCGCCGCGCGAACCCGCGTTCCAAGCCACCGTTCCCGGCAAGTTCCGGCGTATGGGGTAAACCGACCTGCGTAAACAACGTTGAAACCCTGTGTAACGTTCCGGCTATCCTCGCCAACGGCGTGGAGTGGTATCAGGGCATCTCCTCAAGCAAAGATGCCGGTACCAAGCTGATGGGCTTCTCTGGTCGCGTTAAAAATCCTGGCGTCTGGGAACTGCCGTTCGGTACCACCGCACGTGAAATTCTTGAAGACTACGCTGGCGGCATGCGCGATGGCCTGAAATTCAAAGCCTGGCAGCCGGGTGGGGCAGGGACAGATTTCCTGACCGAAGCCCATCTTGACCTGCCAATGGAATTCGAAAGCATTGGTAAAGCAGGCAGCCGTCTGGGTACGGCGCTGGCGATGGCCGTCGACCACGAGATCGGCATGGTCTCGCTGGTGCGTAACCTGGAAGAGTTCTTCGCCCGCGAGTCCTGCGGCTGGTGTACACCGTGCCGTGATGGTCTGCCGTGGAGCGTGAAGATCCTGCGAGCAATCGAACGTGGCGAAGGCCAGCCTGGGGATATCGAGACGCTTGAGCAACTGTGTCGATTCTTAGGCCCGGGTAAAACCTTCTGTGCCCACGCACCGGGTGCCGTCGAACCTCTGCAGAGCGCGATCAAATATTTCCGCGACGAGTTCGAAGCAGGCATCAAGCAGCCGTTCAGCAATACCCATGCCATCAATGGGATTCAGCCGAACCTGCTTAAAGCGCGCTGGTAACGACAAGAATTTTGATTAACGCTCGGTTTCGACCGAGCCAACTGGAAGCATGCTAATGGCTACGATTCATGTAGACGGCAAAGAATACGAAGTCAACGGGGCGGACAACCTGCTGGAAGCTTGTCTGTCTCTTGGCCTCGATATTCCGTACTTTTGCTGGCATCCGGCGCTGGGCAGCGTCGGTGCTTGCCGCCAGTGTGCGGTGAAGCAATATCAAAACGCGGAAGACACGCGTGGTCGCCTGGTGATGTCCTGTATGACGCCAGCCACCGAAGGCACTTTTATTTCGATTGATGACGAAGAAGCTAAACAGTTCCGCGAAAGCGTTGTGGAATGGTTGATGACCAACCACCCGCACGACTGTCCGGTCTGTGAAGAGGGCGGTAACTGCCACCTTCAGGATATGACCGTGATGACCGGCCACAGCTTCCGTCGCTATCGCTTTACCAAGCGTACCCACCGTAACCAGGACCTGGGGCCGTTCATCTCTCACGAAATGAACCGCTGCATCGCCTGCTACCGCTGCGTGCGTTACTACAAAGATTACGCAGACGGTCAGGATCTGGGCGTGTATGGCGCGCACGATAACGTCTACTTCGGTCGTCCGGAAGACGGCGTGCTGGAAAGCGAATTCTCCGGTAACCTGGTAGAAATCTGCCCGACAGGCGTATTCACCGATAAAACCCACTCCGAGCGTTACAACCGTAAATGGGACATGCAGTTTGCGCCAAGCATCTGCCAGCAGTGTTCCCTCGGCTGTAACACCAGCCCGGGTGAGCGTTACGGCGAGCTGCGTCGTATCGAAAACCGTTACAACGGTACCGTTAACCACTACTTCCTCTGCGACCGCGGTCGTTTCGGCTATGGCTATGTGAACCTGAAGGACCGTCCGCGTCAGCCGGTTCAGCGCCGTGGCGACGACTTCATTACCCTGAACGCTGAGCAGGCGATGCAGGGCGCGGCAGATATTCTGCGCCAGTCGAAGAAAGTGATCGGTATCGGCTCCCCGCGTGCCAGCATCGAAAGCAACTTTGCGCTGCGCGAGCTGGTTGGAGCGGAAAACTTCTATACCGGTATCGCTCAGGGCGAGCAGGAACGTCTGCAGCTGGTACTGAAAGTGCTGCGTGAAGGCGGTATTCATACCCCTGCGCTGCGCGAAATCGAATCTTATGATGCGGTCCTGGTGCTGGGTGAAGACCTGACGCAGACGGGCGCACGCGCGGCTCTGGCGGTTCGCCAGGCGGTGAAGGGGAAAGCACGTGAAATGGCAGCGGCGCAGAAAGTGGCTGACTGGCAGATTGCGGCGATCCTCAACATTGGCCAGCGCGCGAAGCATCCTCTGTTTGTGACGAACATCGACAACACCCGTCTGGACGATATCGCCGCGTGGACTTACTGCGCGCCGGTTGAAGATCAGGCGCGCCTCGGCTTTGCCATTGCCCACGCACTGGACAGCAGCTCGCCGGCCGTTGAACTGGATCGCGACCTGCAAAACAAGGTTGACGTGATTGTTCAGGCCCTGGCGGGTGCGAAAAAACCGCTGATTATTTCCGGTACCAACGCCGGTAGCGCGGAGATCATTCAGGCGGCAGCCAACGTTGCCAAAGCCCTGAAAGGCCGCGGTGCTGACGTCGGTGTGACCATGATTGCCCGTGCGGTAAACAGCATCGGTCTGGGCATGATCGGTGGCGGCTCGCTGGAAGAAGCGTTAAGCGAACTGGAGTCCGGTGCCGCTGACGCCGTTGTGGTGCTGGAAAACGACCTGCATCGCCACGCCTCTGCCGCTCGCGTTGACGCCGCGCTCTCCAAAGCGCCGCTGGTGATGGTCATTGACCATCAGCGCACCGCGATCATGGACAAAGCGCACCTGGTGCTCTCTGCGGCAAGCTTCGCAGAAAGCGACGGTACGGTTATTAACAACGAAGGCCGCGCACAGCGCTTCTTCCAGGTTTACGACCCGGCGTACTACGACAGCAACACCGTGATGCTGGAAAGCTGGCGCTGGCTGCACTCCCTGCACAGCACCGTGCAGAGCCGTGAAGTGGACTGGACGCAGCTCGACCACGTTATCGACGCGGTAGTGGAAAAACTGCCTCAGCTGGCAGGCATTAAAGATGCCGCGCCTGAAGCAAGCTTCCGCATTCGCGGCCAGAAACTGGCGCGTGAACCGCACCGTTACAGCGGCCGTACCGCGATGCGCGCCAATATCAGCGTGCACGAACCGCGCCAGCCGCAGGATAAAGACACCATGTTCGCCTTCTCTATGGAAGGGAACAACCAGCCGTCTGCGCCGCGTTCGCAAATCCCATTCGCATGGGCGCCAGGCTGGAACTCCCCGCAGGCATGGAACAAGTTCCAGGCTGAAGTGGGTGGCTCCCTGCGTCACGGCGATCCGGGCGTGCGTCTGATTGAAGCCTCCGAAACCGGTCTGGACTTCTTCACCGCCGTACCGGCGAGCTTCCAGGCGCAGGAAGGTAACTGGCGTATCGCGCCGTACTACCATCTGTTCGGTAGCGACGAGCTGTCCCAGCGTTCACCGGTCTTCCAGACCCGCATGCCGCAGCCTTACATCAAGCTTAACCCGGCGGATGCCGCGAAGCTTGGCGTAAACGCGGGCGCAAACATTGCCTTTAGCTATGACGGCCAGACAATCAGCCTGCCGCTGATTATCTCCGAAGGTCTGACAGCAGGGCAGGTGGGTCTGCCGATGGGTATGCCTGGCATTGCGCCGGTTCTGGCGGGTGCGCGTCTTGATAATCTGCAGGAGGCAAAAGCATGAGTTGGTTAACGCCGGATCTTATCGACATCCTGCTGAGCATTCTGAAAGCGATTGTTATCCTGCTGGTGGTGGTCACCTGCGGCGCGTTCATGAGCTTTGGTGAACGTCGTCTGCTCGGTCTGTTCCAGAACCGTTACGGACCGAACCGCGTGGGCTGGGGTGGTTCACTCCAGCTGGTCGCGGACATGATCAAGATGTTCTTTAAAGAGGACTGGATCCCGCGCTTCTCGGACCGCGTGATCTTTACTCTGGCACCGATGATCGCCTTCACCTCGCTGCTGCTGGCGTTTGCTATCGTTCCGGTCAGCCCGACCTGGGTGGTCGCTGACCTGAACATCGGCATTCTGTTCTTCCTGATGATGGCAGGCCTCGCGGTTTACGCGGTGCTGTTCGCAGGCTGGTCCAGTAACAACAAATACTCGCTGCTGGGTGCGATGCGTGCTTCCGCGCAGACGCTGAGCTACGAAGTGTTCCTGGGTCTCTCCCTGATGGGCGTGGTGGCGCAGGCCGGTTCATTCAACATGACCGACATCGTCAATAACCAGGCTGACATCTGGAACGTTATCCCGCAGTTCTTTGGGTTTATTACCTTTGCTATCGCGGGCGTGGCGGTGTGTCACCGTCACCCGTTTGACCAGCCAGAAGCCGAACAGGAACTGGCCGACGGTTACCACATCGAATATTCCGGTATGAAATTCGGTCTGTTCTTCGTGGGCGAGTACATCGGTATCGTCACCATTTCCGCGTTGATGGTAACGCTGTTCTTCGGTGGCTGGCATGGCCCGTTCTTACCGCCGTTCATCTGGTTCGCGCTGAAAACCGCGTTCTTCATGATGATGTTCATTTTGATTCGCGCAGCGTTACCGCGTCCGCGTTATGACCAGGTAATGTCCTTCGGCTGGAAAGTGTGCCTGCCGCTGACGCTCGTCAACTTGTTGGTAACGGCGGCTGTCATTCTCTGGCAGCAGCCATAAGGGGCTATAGACCATGACCTTAAAAGAATTACTGGTAGGCTTTGGTACCCAGGTACGCAGTATCTGGATGATCGGCCTGCACGCGTTTGCCAAACGCGAAACCCGGATGTACCCGGAAGAGCCGGTATATCTGCCGCCGCGCTACCGTGGCCGTATCGTGCTGACGCGCGACCCGGACGGTTCCGAGCGCTGCGTTGCCTGTAACCTGTGTGCGGTAGCGTGTCCGGTCGGCTGTATCTCTCTGCAGAAAGCAGAGACGGTAGACGGCCGCTGGTACCCTGAGTTCTTCCGCATCAACTTCTCACGCTGCATCTTCTGCGGTCTGTGTGAAGAAGCGTGCCCAACCACGGCGATTCAGCTGACTCCAGACTTCGAGCTGGGTGAGTACAAGCGTCAGGACCTGGTGTACGAGAAAGAGGATCTGCTGATTTCCGGTCCGGGCAAATACCCGGAATATAACTTCTACCGGATGGCGGGTATGGCAATCGACGGCAAAGATAAGGGCGAAGCAGAGAACGAAGCTAAGCCTATCGACGTCAAGAGCCTGTTACCGTAAGGAGAGGGCAATGGAATTCGCTTTTTATATCTGTGGCCTTATCGCCATCCTGGCTACGCTGCGAGTGATTACGCACACCAATCCGGTGCATGCGCTGCTGTACTTAATCATCTCGCTGCTGGCCATTTCCGGGGTGTTCTTCGCACTGGGCGCGCACTTCGCCGGTGCGCTGGAAATCATCGTCTACGCCGGGGCCATCATGGTGCTGTTCGTGTTCGTGGTGATGATGCTGAACCTGGGCGGCTCTGAAATTGAGCAGGAACGTCAGTGGTTAAAACCGCAGGTGTGGATTGGCCCGGCAATTTTGTCGGCCATCATGCTGGCGGTGATTGTTTACGCCATTCTGGGCGTCAACGATCAGGGCATCGACGGCACGCCGATCGGCGCTAAAGAGGTCGGTATTACCCTCTTTGGCCCATACGTTCTGGCGGTTGAACTGGCCTCAATGCTGCTGCTGGCAGGTCTGGTTGTTGCTTTCCACGTTGGCCGCGAAGAGCGTGCTGGCGAGGTGCTGAGCAACCGCACTGACGACCGCGCGAAAAGAAAAACGGAGGAGCGCGCATGATCCCCTTAACACATGGACTGATCCTCGCTGCGATTTTATTCGTTCTGGGTCTGACCGGTCTGGTTATCCGCCGCAATCTGCTGTTTATGCTGATCGGTCTGGAAATCATGATTAACGCCTCCGCGCTGGCCTTCGTGGTCGCCGGAAGCTACTGGGGCCAGACCGATGGTCAGGTGATGTACATTCTCGCCATCAGCCTCGCGGCTGCCGAAGCGAGTATTGGCCTGGCGCTGTTGCTGCAGCTCCATCGTCGCCGCCAGAACCTGAACATCGATTCAGTAAGTGAGTTGCGTGGATGAACATGCTTGCCTTAACCATTATTTTTCCGCTGATTGGCTTCGTGCTGCTGGCGTTTTCTCGCGGCCGCTGGTCTGAGAATCTGTCTGCGACCGTGGGCATTGGCTCCATCGGTCTGGCTGCGCTGGTGACGGCGTATGCGGGTATCGACTTCTTTAACAACGGACGTCAGCCTTTCAGCGTGCCGCTGTGGACCTGGATGTCGGTCGGTGATTTCAACATCGGCTTCAACCTGGTGCTGGACGGCCTCTCGCTGACCATGCTCTCCGTGGTCACCGGCGTGGGCTTCCTGATCCACATGTTCGCCTCCTGGTATATGCGCGGTGAAGAGGGTTACTCCCGCTTCTTCGCCTACACCAACCTGTTTATCGCCAGCATGGTGGTTCTGGTGCTGGCCGATAACCTGCTGCTGATGTATCTGGGCTGGGAAGGCGTAGGTCTGTGTTCTTACCTGCTGATCGGTTTCTACTACACCGATCCGAAGAATGGCGCAGCGGCCATGAAAGCGTTCGTCGTGACCCGCGTGGGTGACGTCTTCCTCGCTTTCGCGCTGTTCATTCTTTACAACGAACTGGGCACGCTGAACTTCCGCGAAATGGTGGAACTGGCGCCGGCGCACTTCGCTGCAGGCAACAACATGCTGTGGTGGGCAACGCTGATGCTGCTGGGTGGCGCCGTGGGTAAATCCGCGCAGCTGCCGTTGCAGACCTGGCTGGCCGACGCGATGGCGGGTCCAACCCCTGTCTCCGCGCTGATCCACGCCGCGACCATGGTAACCGCCGGTGTCTACCTGATTGCGCGTACCCATGGCCTGTTCCTGATGACCCCGGAAATTCTGCATCTGGTGGGTATCGTCGGTGCGGTCACGCTGGTGCTGGCAGGCTTTGCCGCGCTGGTGCAGACCGACATCAAACGCGTTCTCGCGTATTCCACAATGAGCCAGATTGGTTACATGTTCCTGGCGCTGGGCGTTCAGGCGTGGGACGCAGCCATTTTCCACCTGATGACGCACGCGTTCTTTAAAGCGCTGCTGTTCCTCTCATCCGGTTCCGTGATCCTGGCCTGCCATCACGAGCAGAACATCTTCAAGATGGGCGGACTGCGTAAGTCCATTCCGCTGGTGTATGTCTGCTTCCTGGTGGGCGGCGCGGCGCTGGCGGCACTGCCGCTGATCACCGCGGGCTTCTTCAGTAAGGACGAAATCCTTGCGGGTGCCATGGCGAATGGTCATATCAATCTGATGGTTGCGGGTCTGGTCGGTGCGTTCATGACCTCCCTGTATACCTTCCGTATGATTTTCATCGTATTCCACGGTAAAGAACAAATTCACGCTCACGCAGGGAAGGGGATCACCCACCACCTGCCGCTGATTGTGCTGCTGGTACTGTCCACCTTCGTTGGCGCGATGATTGTGCCACCGCTGCAGGGCGTACTGCCAGACACCACCGAGCTTGAGCACGGTCGCGTTCTGACGCTTGAAATCACCTCCGGTGTGGTCGCTATCGCGGGCATCCTGATTGCAGCATGGCTGTGGCTGGGCAAACGTACGCTGGTGACTGCCGTTGCCAACAGTGCGCCGGGCCGTCTGCTGGGCACCTGGTGGTACAACGCGTGGGGCTTCGACTGGCTGTACGACATGATCTTCGTTAAGCCGTTCCTGGGCATTGCGTGGCTGCTGAAGCGCGACCCACTGAACAGCCTGATGAATATCCCGGCGATCCTTTCCCGCTTTGCAGGTAAAGGCCTGCTGTACAGCGAGAACGGTTACCTGCGCTGGTATGTGGCGTCCATGAGCATAGGTGCGGTTGTCGTGCTGGCGCTGCTGATGGTGTTGCGTTGATCGTTAAGTGAATTTTATTCGAATTCGTTGAAAATCAGGCCCCTGCTGGGGGCCTTAAAAAGGAATGTAAATCGCCATGTTACTACCCTGGCTAATATTAATTCCCTTCATCGGCGGCTTCCTGTGCTGGCAGACTGAACGCTTTGGCGTGAAGATGCCGCGCTGGATCGCGCTGATCACCATGGGATTGACGCTCGCGCTTGGCCTGCAACTGTGGTTGCAGGGCGGTTACTCACTGACCCAGTCTGCGGGCATTCCGCAGTGGCAGTCTGAGTTCATCCTGCCGTGGATCCCGCGTTTCGGCATTACGATCCACCTGGCGATTGACGGTCTGTCGCTGCTGATGGTGGTGCTGACCGGTCTGCTCGGTGTTCTGGCGGTACTTTGCTCCTGGCGAGAAATCGAAAAATACCAGGGCTTCTTCCACCTGAACCTGATGTGGATCCTGGGCGGCGTGATCGGCGTGTTCCTTGCCATCGACATGTTCCTGTTTTTCTTCTTCTGGGAGATGATGCTGGTGCCGATGTACTTCCTGATCGCGCTGTGGGGCCACAAGGCGTCCGACGGTAAAACGCGTATCACGGCGGCAACTAAGTTCTTCATCTATACCCAGGCGAGTGGTCTGGTGATGTTGATTGCTATTCTGGCGCTGGTGTTTGTTCACCACAACGCGACCGGAACCTGGACCTTCAACTACGAAGATCTGCTGAAAACGCCAATGTCCCACGGCGTTGAATACCTGCTGATGCTGGGCTTCTTCATCGCGTTCGCGGTGAAAATGCCGGTCGTTCCGCTGCACGGCTGGCTGCCAGACGCGCACTCTCAGGCACCAACGGCGGGTTCCGTTGACCTGGCGGGTATCTTGCTGAAAACGGCGGCCTACGGTCTGCTGCGTTTCGCACTGCCGCTGTTCCCGAATGCCTCCGCAGAGTTCGCACCTATTGCCATGTGGCTGGGTGTGATCGGTATCTTCTACGGTGCCTGGATGGCCTTCACGCAGTACGACATCAAGCGTCTGATTGCCTACACCTCCGTTTCCCACATGGGCTTCGTGCTGATTGCTATCTACACCGGCAGCCAGCTGGCGTACCAGGGCGCGGTGATCCAGATGATTGCGCACGGTCTGTCCGCAGCCGGCCTCTTCATCCTGTGCGGTCAGCTGTACGAACGTCTGCATACCCGCGACATGCGTATGATGGGGGGCCTGTGGAGCAAAATTAAATGGCTGCCAGCGCTGTCCATGTTCTTCGCGGTGGCTACCCTGGGGATGCCGGGTACCGGTAACTTCGTCGGCGAATTTATGATTCTGTTCGGCAGCTTCAAAGTGGTACCGGTGATTACCGTGATCTCCACTTTTGGTCTGGTGTTCGCTTCCGTGTACTCGCTGGCGATGCTGCACCGCGCTTACTTCGGTAAAGCGAAGAGCGAAATTGCTGCACAAGAACTGCCGGGGATGTCGCTGCGTGAGCTGTTCATCATCCTGCTGCTGGTCGTACTGCTGGTGCTGCTGGGCTTCTTCCCGCAGCCGATTCTGGATACCTCGCATAGCGCGATGGGCAACATCCAGCAGTGGTTTGTTAATTCTGCTTCTACTACAAGGCCGTAATTCGCCATGACAATAACTCCACAACAACTGATCGCGCTGCTACCGCTGCTGATCGTCGGATTGACGGTGGTGGTTGTGATGCTCTCCATTGCGTGGCGACGCAATCACTTCCTGAATGCCACGCTGTCGGTCATCGGCCTGAACGCCGCGTTAGTCTCTCTCTGGTTTGTTGGCCAGGGTGGGGCGATGGACGTCACCCCGCTGATGCGCGTTGACGGTTACGCCATGCTGTATACCGGTCTGGTGCTGCTGGCGAGCCTGGCAACCTGTACCTTTGCGTACCCGTGGCTCGAAGGCTACAACGACAACAAAGAAGAGTTTTACCTGCTGGTTCTGATTGCCGCGCTGGGCGGCATTCTGCTGGCGAATGCGAACCACCTGGCCGCGCTGTTCCTCGGTATTGAGCTGATCTCTCTGCCGCTGTTCGGCCTGATTGGTTACGCCTTCCGTCAGAAGCGCTCCCTGGAAGCAAGCATCAAGTACACCATTCTGTCTGCTGCTGCGTCCTCGTTCCTGCTGTTTGGTATTGCGCTGCTGTACGCACAGTCCGGTAACCTCTCTTTCATGGCGCTCGGCAAGAGCCTCGGTGACGGCATGCTGCATGAGCCGCTGCTGCTGGCAGGTCTGGGCATGATGATTGTTGGCCTCGGCTTCAAACTCTCTCTGGTGCCGTTCCACCTGTGGACGCCAGACGTATACCAGGGCGCTCCGGCTCCGGTGTCGACCTTCCTGGCGACGGCGAGCAAGATCGCTATCTTCGGTGTGGTCATGCGTCTGTTCCTGTACGCGCCGGTTGGTGACAGCGAAGCGGTTCGCGTGGTGCTGGGCATTATCGCGTTCGTCTCCATCATCTTCGGTAACCTGATGGCGCTGAGCCAGACCAACATCAAGCGTCTGCTGGGCTACTCGTCTATCTCTCATCTGGGCTACCTGATGGTGGCGCTGATTGCGCTGCAGAGCGGCGAGATGTCAATGGAAGCCGTGGGCGTGTATCTGGCCGGTTACCTGTTCAGCAGCCTCGGCGCCTTCGGCGTGGTGAGCCTGATGTCCAGCCCGTACCGTGGCCCGGATGCCGATTCACTGTTCTCCTACCGTGGTCTGTTCTGGCACCGTCCGATCCTGTCCGCGGTAATGACCGTGATGATGCTCTCTCTGGCAGGTATCCCGATGACGCTCGGCTTTATCGGTAAGTTCTACGTGCTGGCCGTCGGTGTGCAGGCGCACCTGTGGTGGCTGACCGCGGGCGTGGTTATCGGCTCCGCGATTGGCCTCTACTACTACCTGCGTGTTGCCGTGAGCCTGTACCTGAGCGCGCCTCAGCAGCTCAACCGTGATGCCCCAACCAACTGGCAGTACAGCGCCGGTGGTATCGTAGTGCTTATCTCCGCACTGCTGGTGCTGATCTTCGGTATCTATCCGCAGCCGCTGATTGATATCGTGCAGCGAGCGATGCCGCTGATGTAAGGTGAAAGCAAAAAGGCAACGAAAGTTGCCTTTTTTAATGTTTGCGCCCTCTCCCGGTGGGAGAGGGACGGGGTGAGGGCACCAGCCCGCACGTAACGAAAAAACCCGCCTCGGCGGGTTTTTTTATGGTTTGCCCAGCGGCGCTACGCTTGCAGGGCCTACGGGTTTTGTAGGTCGGGTAAGCGTAGCGCCACCCGACTAAGCCAGCTGCTTCCGGCTAATCAACGGCCCGTCAATCTTCTTCATCGAGCGGTCCAGCACTTCCTCAATCACCGACGACAGCTCGTTCAGCTCAAACTTCGCCACATACCCGTCCGCCTTCACCTTGCGAATATGGTCTTCGTTGGCGTTGCCGGAAAGGGAAGAGTGGATCACGACCGGAATGTCCTTCAATATCGGGTCGGTTTTGATTTTGCGCGTCAGCGTAAAACCGTCCATCTCCGGCATTTCGAGGTCGGTCAGCACCAGAGCGATCTTATCGGTGATGGGAACCCCTTCAGCCTGGGCCTGCGCCGCCAGCACGCCGATTTTTTCCCACGCGTCTTTGCCGGTGATATGCAGCTGTGCCGGGATCTCCATGGCCTGCAGACCTTTCTCCAGCATCGAGCGCGCCACTTTGGAGTCTTCCGCGACGATGGCGACAGCGCCCGGTTTGATATGGAATTTGGTGGTCTTCAGGTTCGTGGCGTGCAGATCGTGATTGGCCGGGGTGATGTCATACAGGATCTGCTCAACGTCCAGCACCATCGCCAGATCGTTGGTATCGGTCTTCTCGTCAAGACACGCAATGCTGGTGATGTAGCGACCGCTGACGGCGGTTTCCGCCGCATGCACCTGCTTCCAGTCCAGACGCATGATGTTCTCAACCGATTCCACGGCAAACGCCTGCACGCTGCGCGCATATTCGGTGATCAGCAGGATGTTCAGCCCGGTGGTGGGCTTACAGCCCGCCACGGCGGCCAGGTCAATCACCGGGATCACCTGATCGCGAATATTCACCATTCCCATCAGCGGTGACTTCATCCCGGCGGGTTTCGTGAACTCCGGCATCGGCACAATTTCACGCAGCTTAAAGACGTTAATGCCAAACAGCTCGGATTTATTTTCGTTAAGAGAGGTGCCAAGACGGAACAGCAACAGTTCAAAACGGTTCGACAGGGTCAGATTCGCCCTGTCATCAATATCTTTCTGGAAATTATCCATTCTACCCTCGAGAGAAATGCTGACCTTTTAATCGTTATCGGCATCCTCAGGGAAAAATGAAGGACTAAACGCTAACCTGAGCGAAATCTTCGGCCAGCTCACATTCCGGAAACAGCGTGCGGCACTCTGCCAGCAGGTTTGCGCATCCCCGCGCGTCGTAGCGCGAGCTGACATGAGTGACGATGAGCCGCCCGACACCCGCGTCACGGGCAAGCTGTGCCGCCTGACGCGTGGAGCTATGGCCCCGGCTGTTGGCTTTCTCTTCCATCGCCGTTTCAAGCGTCGCTTCATGCACCATGACGTCCACGCCCTGGGCCAGCGTGAGCGCCGCCGGGCACGGGGCCGTATCGCCAAAAATCACCAGTTTTTTGCCGGGCTGCGGTGCGGCGAGATAATCCTGGCCGTTAATGACGCGTCCATCCTCCAGCGTGACGGTCTCTCCGTGCTTCAGACGCTGGAACAGCGGCCCGGGTTTTACGCCGTCGGCCATCAGCGCGGCGGCATCCAGCGCGCCGGGTTTATCATGCGCATCAATACGGTAGCCATAGCACTCGACAGGATGATTGAGCGGTTGAGCAGTAACGCGATAATCCCCGTCGTCGAATACCAGCCCTTCGGCAATCTCAACGACCTCCAGCGGATAATCTGTCCATGACCCGCTCAGGCGCAGCGTAGTTTCGACAAATTCACGAATACCCGCTGGCCCGTAAATCGTCAGCGGGTTGGCGTTACCGGCCATCGAGCGGCTGCACAGCAGGCCGGGAAGGCCAAACAGGTGGTCGCCATGCAGATGAGTAATAAATATTTTATTCAGTTTGCCGGGGTGGTAAGCGGTGTGTAACAGCTGATGCTGCGTCCCTTCACCGCAGTCAAACAGCCACAGCCCGCCGCGGGTGGGATGCTTTAGATCCAGCAGGATCGCCGTCACGTTTCGTGAGCGGGTTGGCACGCCAGCGGACGTACCCAGAAAAATCAGTTCCATAACGCAATCAGCCCTTTGCCGAACGGGGAGGGGTTTAGTATAACGTGATGAACCCCAGGAAGGAGACTGACATGATCCAGTGGCAAGATTTACATCATAGCGACCTCACCGTTCATTCACTTTACGCCCTGCTGAAGCTGCGCTGTGAAGTGTTTGTTGTGGAACAGACCTGCCCGTATCAGGACATCGATGGTGATGACCTTGTCGGTGAGAACCGCCATATCCTCGGCTGGCGGGATAACGAGCTGGTGGCGTATGCGAGGATTCTGAAAAGCGAAGACGATTTTGAGCCCGTCGTCATTGGCCGCGTCATCATCAGCGGTAAGGCGCGAGGGGAAAAACTGGGCTATCAGCTGATGGAAAAAACGCTGGAGGCGTGCCGGAAACAGTGGCCGGACAAGGCGTTATACCTCGGCGCGCAGGCGCACCTTCAGTCCTTCTACGGCCATTTTGGCTTTGCGCCAGTGACGGAGGTATACGATGAAGATGGCATTCCGCACGTCGGCATGGCGCGAGAAGTGAAACAGGCGTAATGGCATCTCGTTGGCTATAGTTAGCGGACTGGTGTACTAACATGGAGAAAAATATGTCATTTCAATCCTGGGATACCCGTATCGACGACGACCTGGCCTTGCTGAGCGAAACGCTGGAAGAGGTGTTACGTTCCTCGGGCGACCCTGCCGATCAGAAATATATTGAGCTAAAAGCCCGTGCCGAGCAGGCGCTGCATGAAGTGAAAAACCGCGTCAGCCATGCGTCAGATACTTACTACTACCGTGCCAAAAAAGCGGTGTATCGTGCCGATGATTACGTGCATGAAAAACCGTGGCAGGGTATTGGGGTGGGTGCTGCCGTTGGGCTGGTGCTGGGGCTGCTGTTAGCCCGTCGTTAAGCCGCTTAACCACTCCCTATACGTGGGTACTGCTATTTATGGCCAGTACCCCGTATAATACGAGGTTTTAACAGGGAGAGGTTCGCGTGAATTCGATTTTCCTCGCGCTGGAGCAACTGCGTACCCAGCTATCGCATGCGTTACCCGCAGCACCCGGCATACGTCATTTCGACGTCTCTTTCCCGTTAAACGACGCCTTCGATCCCCTCGCCTGGCTGGGCGAGCAGCAGTGTTATCCGCAGTTTTACTGGCAGCAGCGTAACGGCGATGAAGAGCTGGCCGCGCTGGGGGCGGTCAACCAATTTTCCTCTCTGGCATTAGCCTCGCAGTTTTTGCGCGAGCAAAATGCGGCGCAAGATACTCGCGTCTGCGGCCTGAACGCCTTTAATCCCGAACAGGGGAGCCTCTTTTTACCGCGACTGCTCTGGCGACGTACCGCCGGCAACGCCACGCTACGCCTGCAGCTGTGGAGCGACCGCTCGCTTGTGGAGGATGCCCGCGCCGCGCTGGATTTTTTACAGCGGCTTCGTCCTGCCAAATCTATCCGTCCGCTCTCCGTGCAGGTTGAGCACGAAACCCATCAGCCGCAGCAGGCCGAATGGCTGAAACTTATCCGCAGGGCGACGGAGACCATCGCGCGCGGTGAGTTTGAAAAAGTGGTGCTCGCCAGGGCAACCGATCTGCAGTTCACGCAGCGCGTTAACCCTGTCGCGCTGATGGCCGCCAGCCGCGCCCTGAATTTACATTGCTATCATTTCTGCATGGTATTCGACGCCAGCAACGCGTTTCTCGGCTCTACGCCCGAGCGTCTCTGGCGGCGGCGCGGCAAGCTGCTGCGCACGGAAGCGCTCGCTGGCACCGTCGCCAGCCATACCGAAGATAGTCAGGCGCAGCGTCTCGGCGAGTGGCTGCTGAACGATGATAAAAACCAGCGCGAAAATATGCTGGTGGTGGAAGATATTTGCCAGCGTCTTCAGCACTCTACGCAGACGCTTGAGGTACTGCCCCCCCAGGTGGTACGCCTGCGTAAGGTGCAGCATTTGCGCCGCTGTATCTGGACAGAGCTCAAACAGGCCGACGACGAGCAGTGTCTGCTCATGTTGCAGCCGACCGCGGCCGTTGCCGGATTACCCCGACAGCCCGCGCGTGAGTTTATCCAGAAGGTTGAACCCTTTAACCGCGAGTGGTATGCCGGTTCGGCCGGGTACTTATCCCCCGAACAGAGTGAGTTCTGCGTGGCACTGCGCTCCGCGCGCGTTCAGGAGGACTCCCTGCGGCTCTACGCCGGTGCCGGTATTGTCAGCGGGTCTGACCCGGAGCAGGAGTGGCAGGAGATTGAAAATAAAGCCGCCGGATTGCGCTCTCTGCTCCTAAGGGATTAATACAGATTCGCGCAATCCCGATTCATATCAAAATTCCAATTTTTTCTATTATTTATACTGTGTCGCATTCTTGATACCGGACAATCTCATGTCAGTAAGTTCTTTTAACCGACGCTGGGCGGCGGTGATCCTTGAAGCCCTGACGCGCCACGGCGTCAGGCACGTGTGTATTGCACCGGGTTCTCGCTCAACGCCGCTGACGCTGGCGGCCGCAGAAAACCGGGCGTTGATTCACCACACCCACTTTGATGAACGCGGCCTCGGCCATCTGGCGCTGGGTCTGGCGAAAGCCAGCAAAGAACCTGTGGCGGTGATCGTCACCTCCGGTACCGCCGTGGCGAACCTCTATCCGGCCCTGATAGAAGCCGGGTTAACGGGTGAAAGACTGATCTTACTGACGGCCGATCGTCCCCCTGAGCTTATCGACTGCGGCGCCAATCAGGCCATTCGCCAGCCGGGGCTCTTTTCTTCGCATCCTTCGCAGACGATTTCGTTACCGCGTCCCACCCAGGATATTCCGGCAAGCTGGCTGGTCTCCACTGTCGATCACGCCATGGAGACGTTGCGCAGCGGGGCGCTGCATATCAACTGCCCGTTTGCCGAGCCGCTCTACGGCGAGCTGGACGACACCGGTCTTGACTGGCAGCAGTCCCTTGGCGACTGGTGGGAGAGTGAAAAACCGTGGCTGCGCGAGCAGACGCATCTTGAGAGCGCGAAACAGCGCGACTGGTTCTTCTGGCGGCAGAAGCGCGGCGTGGTGATTGCCGGGCGCATGAGCGCCGCCGAAGGCAAGCTGGTCGCTGAATGGGCGCAAACCCTTGGCTGGCCGCTGATTGGCGATGTGCTTTCGCAGACTGGCCAGCCGCTGCCGTGCGCCGACCTCTGGCTAGGTAATGCGAAAGCGGTCACCGAACTGGCGCAGGCGCAGATTGTGGTCCAGCTTGGATCGAGTTTGACCGGCAAACGGTTACTGCAGTGGCAGGCCACCTGCACGCCGGAAGAGTACTGGCTGGTGGATTCGCTGGAAGGGCGGCTTGACCCGGCGCACCACCGCGGCCGTCGTCTGGTCAGCAGTATCGACGCCTGGCTGACGCTTCATCCGGCTGAGAAACGCAAGCCCTGGGCGGTGGCTATACCGGACCTTTCGCGCCAGGCGTGGGAACTGACCAAAGCGCACTGCGAAGCGTTTAGCGAAGCCGGGCTGGCGCACCGCATTCGCCAGTACCTGCCTGAACAGGGGCAGCTGTTTGTCGGCAACAGCCTCGTCGTGCGGCTGATTGACGCTTTCTCGAAGCTGCCCGCGGGCTACCCGGTGTACAGCAACCGCGGTGCCAGCGGCATCGACGGGCTGATCTCTACGGCGGCGGGCGTGCAGCGCGCCAGCGCGAAATCGACGCTGGCGATCGTGGGCGATCTCTCCGCGCTCTACGATCTCAACGCGCTGGCGCTGCTGCGTCAGGCGTCTGCCCCGTTTGTGCTGATTGTGGTCAACAACAACGGCGGGCAGATTTTCTCCCTGTTGCCAACGCCGCAGAGCGAGCGCGAGCGCTTCTATCTGATGCCGCAGAACGTGCAGTTCGAACACGCCGCGGCGATGTTTAGCCTGAAATACCATCGCCCGGAAAGCTGGGAACAGCTGGACGCGGCGTTAAGCAGCGCCTGGAAACAGCCGGGCGCGACGCTGATTGAGCTGGTGGTGAACGAGGCTGACGGTGCGCAGGCCCTGCAAAGCCTGCTGGCGCAGGTGAGCCAGCTGTGATCCTCACTGGCATGCAGCAGACTGGCAAACCGGGCTATCCCTGGCTGGTCTTTTTGCACGGTTTTTCCGGCGACCGCCGCGAGTGGCAGAGGGTCGGTGAAGGGCTCAGCGATTATCCCCGGCTGTATCTGGATCTGCCGGGGCACGGCGGATCCCGGAATCTGGGCGTGACGGGGTTTGACGAGATGAGCACGTTGCTCACCCGAACCCTGCTTAGTTACAACATACTTAAATTCTGGCTCATCGGGTACTCCCTCGGCGGCCGCATTGCGATGTTCCATGCCTGCCAGCAGCCGAAGGGGCTGCTCGGGGTGATTGTTGAAGGTGGACACCCGGGCCTGCAGGATGCCGATGCGCGAAGTGCGCGGCTGGCGTCCGACCGCCGCTGGGCAACGCGTTTTCGCACCGAACCGCTGGAGAAGGTGTTCGCTGACTGGTACCAACAGCCCGTGTTCTCCTCCCTCACGGACGCCCAGCGCGATGCGCTTATTACCCTGCGCAGCCAGAACAACGGCGCGACGCTGGCGATGATGCTTGAGACGACCTCGCTGGCCGTGCAGCCGGATTTGCGTGCCGCGCTTAGCGCACGCGATTTCTCTTTTGACTATCTCTATGGCGAACGGGATGAGAAGTTCTCGGCCCTTGCCGCGGAAGTGAACGCCGTTCGCCATGCCATTCCAGACGCCGGACACAACGCCCACCGGGAAAACCCCGATGCGGTTATCGCGAGTCTGGCTCAGATACTGCGTTATCGAATAAAGGACACTCTATGATTTACCCTGATGAAAACATGCTTTACGCCCCGGTTGAATGGCAGGACTGCTCCGAAGGCTACACCGACATTCGCTACCACAAATCCGCCGACGGCATTGCCAAAATCACCATCAACCGTCCGCAGGTGCGTAACGCCTTCCGTCCGTTGACCGTGAAAGAGATGATTCAGGCTCTGGCGGATGCGCGCTACGACGATAACATCGGCGTGATTGTCCTGACCGGCGAAGGCGATAAAGCGTTCTGCTCCGGCGGCGATCAGAAAGTGCGCGGCGACTACGGCGGATACCAGGACGATGCGGGTACCCACCACCTGAACGTCCTCGATTTCCAGCGTCAGATCCGCACCTGTCCGAAACCGGTAGTGGCGATGGTAGCGGGCTACTCCATCGGCGGCGGTCACGTGCTGCACATGATGTGCGATCTGACCATCGCCGCAGAAAATGCCATCTTCGGCCAGACCGGTCCGAAAGTGGGATCCTTCGACGGCGGCTGGGGCGCCTCGTACATGGCGCGCATCGTCGGGCAGAAAAAAGCCCGTGAAATCTGGTTCCTGTGCCGTCAGTACAACGCTCAGGAAGCGCTGGATATGGGCCTGGTGAATACCGTGGTTCCGATTGCCGATCTCGAAAAAGAGACCGTTCGCTGGTGCCGCGAAATGCTGCAAAACAGCCCGATGGCGCTGCGCTGCCTCAAAGCCGCTCTCAACGCCGACTGTGACGGTCAGGCGGGTCTGCAGGAGCTGGCGGGCAATGCCACCATGCTGTTCTACATGACCGAAGAGGGTCAGGAAGGGCGCAACGCGTTTAACGAAAAACGCCAGCCGGACTTCAGCAAATACAAACGGAATCCGTAATGCGTCGCGCGCAGGTTTACCGCTGGCAGATACCGATGGACGCGGGCGTGGTGCTGCGTGAACGGCGGTTAAAAACCCGTGACGGTTTCGTCGTGCATCTGCAGCAGGACGAGCGGGAAGGCTGGGGCGAGATTTCGCCGCTGCCGGGCTTTAGCCTGGAGTCGCTGGATGACGCGCAGTCTGTATTGCTGGCGTGGGCAGACGCGTGGCGTGAGGGCGCGGATCCGGCGTTGCCGGACGTGCCTTCCGCGGCTTTTGGCATCAGCTGCGCCCTGGCGGAGCTCGACGGCAGCCTGCCTGAAGAGGCTAACTACCGCGCGGCACCGCTCTGTACGGGCGACCCTGACGAGCTGTTCGCGCTGCTCTCCGCCATGCCGGGCGAGAAAGTGGCGAAAATTAAAGTCGGTCTTTACGAAGCGGTGCGCGACGGCATGGTCGCTAACCTGCTGCTGGAGGCGATCCCCGACCTTCATCTGCGTCTGGACGCTAACCGCGCCTGGACGCCGCTCAAGGCGCAGCAGTTTGCAAAGTACGTCAACCCGGCGTACCGCAGCCGCATTGCCTTCCTGGAAGAGCCGTGCAAAACCCGCGACGATTCGCGCGCGTTTGCCCGCGAAACGGGGATTGCCATCGCCTGGGATGAAAGCCTGCGCGAGGACGAATTTGAATTTGTCGCCGAGCCCGGCGTCAGCGCGGTGGTGATTAAACCAACGCTGACCGGCAGCCTGGCGAAGGTGCGAGAGCAGGTCGCGGCGGCGCATGCCTCAGGGCTGACGGCGGTCATCAGCTCGTCGATTGAGTCCAGCCTTGGGCTGACCCAGCTGGCGCGCATTGCCGCCTGGCTAACGCCGGATACGATCCCTGGCCTCGACACGCTGAACCTGATGCAGGCTCAGCTTATCCGCAGGTGGCCGGACAGCGCGCTGCCGTGCCTCAACGTCGCGGCGCTGGAGCCGTTGTTATGAGTTTTACCGACTGGCCGTGGCGGCACTGGCGCGCGCAGTTTGCTGATAAACCGGCCCTCAGGCTGAACGACGAGGTGCTCAGCTGGCAACAGCTGTGCGCCCGCGTCGACCGCCTTGCGGCAGAGTTTCACCTGCAGGGCGTGGAGGAGGGCAACGGCGTGCTGCTGCTGGCCCATAATCATCCGCGAACCCTGCTGGCGTGGCTGGCGTTGCTCCAGTGCGGGGCGCGCATTCTTCCCGTCAATCCGCAGCTGCCGCGCCCGCTGCTGGACGTGTTGCTCCCGCAGATGACGCTGCGCTTTGCGCTGGCGCTGGACGGTACCTGTGACGGTCTTCCTGCCCTGAGCATGCGCGAGCGCGCCGGGGAATATCGCGTTGCGTGGCAGCCGGCGCGGCTGGCGTCCATGACGCTGACCTCCGGCTCTACCGGGCTGCCGAAAGCAGCGGTGCATACCTGCGACGCCCATCTCGCCAGCGCGCGCGGCGTGCTGGCGCTGATGCCCTACGGCGAAGACGACGACTGGCTGCTTTCGCTGCCGCTGTTTCACGTTTCCGGCCAGGGGATTTTATGGCGCTGGCTGCAGGCCGGCGCGCGGTTAACCGTGCGCGAGAAACAGCCGCTGGCGCAGGCTTTGCGCGGCTGTACGCACGCTTCGCTGGTGCCGACCCAGCTCTGGCGTCTGCTTAATACCCACCAGCCTGTTGCACTGAAAGCGGTGCTGCTGGGCGGGGCCGCCATCCCTGTTGACTTGACGCAGCAGGCGCGCGAGCAGGGGATTCGCACCTTCTGCGGCTACGGCCTGACCGAGTTTGCCTCTACCGTCTGCGCGAAAGCGGCGGACGGCGAGCCGGACGTAGGCTATGCGCTGCCGGGCAGAGAGGTGCAGGTGGTTGACGGTGAAGTCTGGATCCGGGCAGAGAGTATGGCCTCAGGCTACTGGCGGGACGGCGAATTGGTTCCGCTGACCAACGCGCAGGGATGGTTCGCTACCCGCGATCGCGGGGAATGGCATGACGGCCGCCTGACGATCCTGGGCCGCATGGACAACCTCTTTTTTAGCGGCGGAGAAGGGATCCAGCCGGAAAGCCTTGAGCGCGTTATCGCCCGCCATCCGCAGATTAACCAGGTGTTTATCGTCCCGCTGGACGACGCCGAGTTTGGACAGCGTCCGGTGGCGGTGGTGGAGTGCGAGCCGGGAACGGATATCACCTGTTTACCTGACTGGGTCAGGGATAAGGTGGCGCGTTTTGAACAACCCGTCCGCTGGCTGCTGTTGCCGACCGAACTCAAAAATGGCGGCATTAAAGTCTCACGCCGCGCGTTGCAGCAGTGGGTGAACGCCTCGCTGAAGGGATAATAGCCGTTTCAAATAATTACAATCTACTGACCTGCCGCACGCAGAGTGCTTGATCCCCGGGAGACTCCGGTTAAAATCTCGCGGTTTTGGGACTTCTTTATAATAATTGTGCGGGATCACGACAATGAAAAAAGTGGCATTCGTGGGCTTCGGCCTGATGGTTGTATCTGCGGCGGCTAACGCCATCAGCATTAACGGCTCGGCGGGTCAGGATTATACCCACCTGGGCTTTGGCATGGGTACCGAGACTTCCGGCCTGGCGATGACCGGCGGCTGGACGCATAACGATGACGACGGCGACGCGGCCAGCCTCGGCCTGGGTCTGAACGTTCCTCTTGGCCCGTTCCTGGCCACCTTTGGCGGTAAAGGTATCTATACCAACCCAAATGACGGTGACGAAGGGTACGCGGCGGCAGTGGGCGGCGGTCTGCAGTGGAAAATTGGCGACAGCTTTGGCCTGTTTGGTGAGTACTATTATTCGCCGGACTCCCTCTCAAGCGGTATCGAAAGCTATGAAGAGGCCAACGCCGGCGCGCGCTGGACCATCATGCGCCCCATTACCATCGAAGCGGGCTATCGCTATCTGAACCTGGCCGGCAAAGACGGCAACCGCGACAACGCGCTGGCCGACGGCCCGTACGTGGGCGTCAGCGCAGGCTTCTAATCACTCCGGCGCGGCGTTCTGTCGCGCCAGTTTCTCTCTTCTCCACCCCGCGTTTGCGCTATAGTGTTTTGACCAAATAAGCGGGAGAACATAATGATTAACGTGGAGATGTTATCCACCGGCGACGAAGTGCTGCATGGACAAATTATTGATACCAATGCTGCCTGGCTTGCCGATCTTTTCTTTGAGCAAGGATTACCGTTAACGCGCCGCAATACGGTGGGCGACAATCTTGAGTCGCTGGTCGCTATTCTGCGCGAGCGCAGCGAACACTGCGACGTGCTGATTGTGAATGGCGGACTCGGCCCCACCGGTGACGATCTCAGCGCGCTGGCCGCCGCGACCGCAAAAGGCGAAGGGCTGGTGCTGCACGAGGCGTGGCTTTCGCAGATGGAGCGCTTTTTCTCCGAACGCGGCCGCGTCATGGCCCCCAGCAACCGCAAACAGGCTGAAATTCCCGCCAGCGCCGAGCTGGTCGATAACCCGGTGGGTACCGCGTGCGGGTTTGCCATGCAGCTGAACCGCTGCCTGATGTTCTTCACGCCGGGCGTGCCCTCAGAATTTAAAGTGATGGTCGAGCAGCAGATCCTGCCGCGCCTTCGCGATCGTTTTACCCTGCCTGAACCGCCGCTGTGCCTGCGTCTGACCACCTTTGGCCGCTCGGAAAGCGATCTGGCCCAGAGCCTTGACCCTCTCCCGCTGCCGCCGGGCGTCTCCATGGGCTACCGCTCCTCCATGCCGATCATTGAGCTCAAGCTGACAGGTCCGGCCGAGCAGAAAGAGGCGATGCTGGCCCTGTGGCCCGAGGTGCAGCGCGTGGCGGGCGAAAGCCTGATCTTTGAAGGGACGGAAGGGCTGCCCGCGCAGATTGCGACGCATCTGCAGTCGCGTCAGCTGAGTGTGACCTTAAGCGAGCAGTTCACCGGTGGCCTGCTGGCGCTGCAGCTGTCGCGCGTCAACGCGCCGCTGCTGGCCAGCGAAGTGGTGCCGTTCCAGCAGGAGACCCTGGCGCAGACCGCCCGCTGGGCTTCCGAGAGAAGGGTGAAGCATTTTGCCGGTCTGGCGCTGTTTGTCGGGGGGCTGGACGAGGAACACCTTAACTTCGCGCTGGCAACGCCGGAAGGCACCTGGGCCCTGCGGGTAAAAATGAGCATCGCCCGCCACAGCCTGGCGGTGCGTCAGGAGGTTTGCGCCATGATGGCGCTGAACATGCTGCGCCGCTGGCTGAATGGCAAAGAGGTTGCCAGCGAGCACGGCTGGATTAACGTTGTCGAGTCGCTGTTCGTGGAGTAAAACCTTGGCCGGGGCGTTTCGCCCCGGCCGTGTTCAGCCCAGCGCCTTCGCCAGCAGGGTGACTGGATGTTCGCAGCGCTTGCTGGTGGACATCTCAATCTGCCACTTGCAGGTTTCGCAGTCCGTTACCACGATATCCGCGCCGCTCTCTTCAATCTGACGGAACAGCGGGGCGCCAATCGCCTGCGACGTTTCGTAGTTTTCACGCTTAAAGCCGTAGGTTCCCGCAATCCCGCAGCAGCGCGAATCCAGCACCGTCAGCTCCAGGCCCGGAATTAACCGCAGCAGCTCAAGCGTATAGAGCGACCAGCCCATTTTCTCCATATGACACGGCGTGTGATACACCACTTTCAGGGGCAATTTCCCCAGCGGCAACCTCTGCCCGCTATCGAGCTTGCGCCACAGGAAGCGTGTCGCCAGCTCGATGTGCTCGCGCAGGCCGGTATTATCCACGTCCAGCAGATGCGGGTACTCATCGCGC
Organism: Enterobacter cloacae complex sp. S3; assembly: GCF_014930495.1. Taxonomy (NCBI): domain Bacteria; kingdom Pseudomonadati; phylum Pseudomonadota; class Gammaproteobacteria; order Enterobacterales; family Enterobacteriaceae; genus Enterobacter; species Enterobacter cloacae complex sp. S3. The sequence continues at coordinate 84,929 of NZ_JADBRD010000022.1, forward strand.
AGGGTGAAGGTACAGGTGGACGAGGTCGCCAGCACCGGAATACCTTTATCGACAATCGCTTCGCGCAGTGACGTGACATTGCTCTGAGCCTGCCTGCGCGCTTTATCGGTAAACCCGTTGGCGATCAGCGGTACGCCGCAGCACTTCTCTTTGTTCAGTAGCTGAACGCCCGTTCCCATGGCGTTCAGCACTTTCAGCAGATCTTTACCCAGCTGCGGGTGGTTGTAGTTCACATAGCAGCCGTGGAAAAAAGCCACCTGGTCGGCGTACTGCGCCTGCTCCGCCGCGACGGATTTGTACCAGCGGCGGAAGGTGCCGTGAGAATATTTCGGCAGGCTGCGGTGATGGTCTATCTTCAGCGTGGCATCCAGCAGCTGGCGCACCGGTTTGAGAGAGGTCGCGGCATTCACGATGGGGGCAAAGGGCGTCGAGACGCTGCCCATCAGATCGGTATGGCTCAGAATAGCGTCACGCAGCGTCGGCTTTTGCGTGCTGTAGCGCGCCCGGGCGCGCTGGATGATATCGCCGATTTTCACATCCGACGGGCAGGCGACTTCGCAGCGTTTGCAGTTGATGCAGTATTTCAGCGCCTCGTCGTACAGCTTGCCGTCCTTCAGGCGCAGACGCTCGCCGTCCGGTCCGGCCTGCTTTGGTCCGGGATAGCGTGGGTTCACGCCGCTCACCGGGCAGACGGTGGTACACACCGTGCATTTAATGCAGCTTTCAAAACGGGTATCGTTCATTGTTCAGCCTCCGTGCGCTGGCTAATCTGCTCTGCCACATACAGCGCCGTGACGGCGCAGACCCCGCCACCGCATCCCTGGGCAATGGGATCGTACCCGCCCAGCAGCGAGCCGATGGCAAAAAGATTACTGACGGGCTTACCGGAAAGTTGCGGATGCAGCTGGTTATCGACAATCACGCCGAACTGCTGCCAGGGCTGCGGCGAGAAGAAATCACTTTGATACCAGTCCGCGCGGGAGGCACGCTGGCGAACATCCAGCCCCATAATGGCTTCCCGGATGCCCTCCCGGCTGCTCAGCAGCCCGTTGCTGAAGAAGCTGCCGCTTGCCAGAACCGTAAAGCGCGCGCGAAGCGGAATATCGTCGTGGTTGCGCGTCCAGATTTCGCTGACCGCGCCGTCGGTCAGGGTGATTTTTTTCACCTCATCACCCGCCATCCACACGCCGCCCTGCGCGACAAACTGGCGCTGGAGCTGGGTATGCAGGCGAATGCCGGGGACGGAAGGGGGCAGGGTTGGCAGCAGGCCGAGCGAGCAGGGCAGACGATCCGAGAGCCAGCGCCAGAGCCGGTTGTCGCGTAAACCAAAGCAGGCGGGCATCAGCAGGGCGTCACAGCTGTCGCTGAGCGGTCTGAGTGCGTCATACAGCAGCGGCCATTTGTCCTCGTCATCCAGAAAACGGGCGATATTCACCGCGCGAAATTCGCTCGGGTTGTCGCGCAGGACATCAAGCTCAGGCAGCTCTATCTCTGCCGTTTCGGCATTGACGCCCTGGCGACAGAGCGACGCTGCCGCGAGATGGGGCTGAAAATCCAGAAAGCCGCTAATGCCCACGACCCGCACGCGCGCGGCGTTGAAGGGAGCAACGGGCACTTCTTCCGGGCTGAGCCAGGCAGAGCGCAGGGTGCCGAGCGGCGTGACGCGCTGGTGATTGAACCGGGCGCTTCCCTTCAGACGCGCGCCGCAGTCCGCCAGCAGCGCTTCGGTTTCCAGCGCAAAGCGGTCAATATGCTGGGCGCCAATCAGGTGATACGGGTGCTCCGGCGGCAGCTTATCGCGGTACGCTTCGTCCACCAGATCCAGCGAGCCCGACGAGAAGTGCAGGGCGCTCTGGCCCCGGGTGATAATGGCGCAGCGCAGCCCCTGCTTCGTGAGCTTGATGCCGCAGAGCAGGCCTGCCAGCCCGCCGCCGACGATTACGGTATCAAATTTCATCGCGTTGCTCCTTCTCAAGACCGCAAAGCCCCTGGTAGACCCAGCGGGTAAATTCGCTTTCGCGCAGGGCATCGCCCCAGGCGACAGGCTGAATGCCTTTCCAGCGCTCGTTTAAAAACGCGCTGAGCTGATCGAGCGACTGGGTGGCGGTGGTGGTATGAAAACGCTGCAGCAGCCCGGCGGCACGACAGGCGCACAGCTCGCCCTGACAGGTACCCATTCCCACGCGGGTGCGGCGACGAAGATCGAGCAGGCTTGTGACCGTCAGGCTCTCCACCGCGTACTGCACCTCACCGGCGGTGACGGCTTCGCACTCGCACACCAGGCTGCGGCTCAGGCGTCCTTCACCGAGCCACTGCGGCGTTCTGTCGCCGTGGCGGTAGATAGCGGATCCCCGCAGCGGCGCAGGCAGGGAGATAATTTTTTGCAGCGTTTTTTCGGTGGACTGCCGCGAGCCGGGCAGGGGCTGGTCTGCCGTCACGCACCGTTCGGTATTGCCCAGCTTGCGGCAGACGGCATCGGTCGCCCACTCGGCCATCAGGCGGTAGGTCATCAGCTTGCCGCCGGTGATAGTGATAAACCCGTCCATGCCGTCGCGTTCGGCGTGATCGAGCAGCACGATGCCCCGGCTGACGTTACGTCCGCTCGGGTCGTTGTCGCTGGCAACCAGCGGACGCACGCCCGCGTAGGCGCGCAGAATACGCGTCTGCGCCATCACCGGGGCCAGTTTTTCCCCTTCGCGCAGCAGGACGTCGACCTCTTCGGCGGTCACGCGGTTGTAGTCAATCTCGCTGTAGTCGACGTGGGTTGAGGTGGTACCGATTAACGAAATGGTGTCGCCCGGGACGAGGATATCGGCGTCGGACGGTTTGCGGCAGCGGTTAATCACGTTGTTATTGATGCGGTGGTCGAGGATCAGCAGCGAGCCTTTTGCCGGGAACATGCGTACCGACAGGTCCGCGTATTCCGCGATGCGCTGCCCCCAGATCCCCGCCGCGTTGACCACCACGGCGGCATACAGCTCGCTGTGTTCGTTGTACTGCGTATCAAGGATCCGCACGCCGCAGATGCGATGACCTTCACGGATAAGCCCGGTCACTTCGTGCCCGGTCAGAATGTTCGCGCCATGCTCGCGGGCGTCCAGCATATTGGCGGCCGTCAGGCGGAAGGGGTCAACGGTGCCGTCAGGCACTTTCACCGCGCCGATAAGCGCCGGGTTAACCGACGGTTCCAGCCGCCGCGCCAGCGCCGGGTCCATGGCCTCAGCCTGAATGCCCGCCGCAGTGCAGGCGGTAATAAAGGTGTCCTGAAAGGCGAGGTCATCTTCGGGAAGGGTAATAAAGAGGCCGTCGGTCGGCTCAATGCAGTGGCGGGCGATACGCTTGAGGATCTGGTTTTCAGCAATACATTCGCGTGCGGATTCACCGTCGGTAACCGCATACCGCGCGCCGCTGTGCAGCAGGCCATGGTTACGCCCGGTTGCGCCCGTGGCGATATCGTGGCGCTCCAGCAGCGTGACGCTTAAGCCGCGAAGGGCGCAGTCGCGTGCGATCCCGGCGCCGGTTGCGCCACCGCCAATGATTATCACATCGCTGTAGCGAGGATCGTGAATGGTCATTGTTTACCCTCTATGTTCGTTTTTTTATCATTTAGCCATACCAATAGTGTGGTTTGTTTGATTTCGAACATAAACGCGCGAAATTCGAAAGTGGAACGTGATTTCATGCGCTTTTTTGCGCATTCTGTCATATTTCTGTAACAATCTGTGCGTTGATTCACAGTAACAATCACCGTGATTTCTTAACATCCCCGCCTCTGGAATTCAGGTGCGAGCCACCTGCCCATTCAATTCAAGGCCACGGAGGCTGTTATGCTCAGTATCTTCAAACCTGCGCCGCACAGGGCGCGTCTGCCAGAGGCAGAAATTGATCCGCTATACCGCCGTCTGCGCTGGCAAATTTTCCTGGGGATCTTCTTCGGGTACGCGGCGTACTACCTTGTACGTAAAAACTTCGCGCTCGCGATGCCGTATCTGGTGGAGCAGGGCTTCTCCCGCGGCGATCTGGGGTTCGCGCTGTCGGGGATCTCAATCGCCTACGGTTTTTCCAAATTCATCATGGGGTCGGTATCGGATCGCTCGAATCCGCGCGTGTTCCTGCCCGCCGGTCTGATCCTGGCGGCCGCGGTCATGCTGTTCATGGGCTTTGTGCCGTGGGCGACGTCCAGTATTGCGATTATGTTCGTGCTGCTGTTCCTCTGCGGCTGGTTCCAGGGGATGGGATGGCCGCCGTGCGGACGCACCATGGTGCACTGGTGGTCGCAGAAGGAACGCGGCGGCATCGTGTCGGTGTGGAACTGCGCGCATAACGTGGGTGGCGGTATTCCGCCGCTGCTGTTCCTGCTGGGGATGGCCTGGTTCAACGACTGGCACGCTGCGCTCTATATGCCTGCCTTTGGCGCCATCGTCGTGGCGATTATCGCTTTCGCGCTGATGCGCGATACGCCTCAGTCCTGCGGCCTGCCGCCGATTGAAGAGTACAAAAACGACTATCCGGATGATTACAGCAAGGAGCACGAAGAAGAGCTGACCGCAAAACAGATCTTCATGAAGTACGTCCTGCCGAACAAGCTGCTGTGGTACATCGCGGTGGCGAACGTGTTCGTTTATCTGCTGCGCTACGGCATTCTGGACTGGTCCCCGACCTACCTGAAAGAGGTGAAGCACTTCGCGCTGGATAAGTCCTCCTGGGCCTATTTCCTGTATGAATATGCCGGGATCCCGGGCACGCTGCTTTGCGGCTGGATGTCGGACAAGGTGTTTAAAGGCAACCGCGGCGCGACGGGCGTGTTCTTTATGACCCTGGTCACCATCGCGACCGTTGTTTACTGGCTCAACCCGCCGGGCAACCCATCAGTAGACATGGCCTGCATGATCGTCATCGGCTTCCTGATTTACGGTCCGGTGATGCTGATCGGTCTGCACGCGCTGGAGCTGGCGCCGAAAAAAGCGGCAGGCACGGCGGCAGGCTTTACCGGTCTGTTCGGCTACCTGGGCGGTTCGGTCGCGGCGAGCGCCATCGTGGGCTACACCGTTGACTTCTTCGGCTGGGACGGCGGCTTTATGGTGATGATCGGCGGTAGCGTGCTGGCGGTATTGCTGCTCATTGTGGTCATGATCGGTGAGAAACGTCACCACGCGGAAGTGCTGGCGCGTCGTCAATAAGGAGCATTGCGATGAAATTGTCTTACGTAACAACCGGCCTGCTGCTGGCGGGCCTGATGACAGGCTCCGCGCTGGCGGCGGATAAAATCGTTATTGCCCACCGCGGCGCCAGCGGCTATCTGCCGGAGCATACGCTCCCGGCGAAGGCGATGGCCTATGCCCAGGGCGCGGATTATCTGGAGCAGGATCTGGTAATGACCAAGGACGACCAGCTGGTCGTCCTGCATGACCACTATCTGGACCGCGTGACGGACGTGGCGGAGCGTTTCCCGGACCGCGCGCGCAAAGATGGTCGCTACTACGCCATTGATTTCACGCTGGCGGAGATCCGTTCCCTGAAGTTTACCGAAGGCTTTGAGATTGAAAACGGCAAGAAGGTGCAGGTCTATCCGGGACGTTTCCCGATGGGCAAGTCTGACTTCCGGATCCATACCTTCCAGGAAGAGATTGAGTTTGTTCAGGGGCTGAACCACTCAACCGGTAAAAATATCGGCATCTACCCGGAGATCAAAGCGCCGTGGTTCCACCATCAGGAAGGCAAAGACATTGCCGCGAAGACGCTGGAGGTGCTGAAACAGTACGGCTACACCAGCAAGAAGGACAAAGTTTACCTGCAGTGTTTTGACGCCGCCGAGCTGAAGCGCATCAAAACCGAGCTGGAGCCGAAGATGGGGATGAACCTCAATCTGGTGCAGCTGATTGCCTATACCGACTGGAATGAAACCCAGGAGAAGCAGCCGGACGGCAGGTGGGTGAACTACAGCTACGACTGGATGTTTAAGCCGGGCGCGATGAAGCAGATTGCGCAGTACGCCGACGGCATCGGACCGGATTACCACATGCTGGTGGCGGAAGGCTCAGCGCCGGGCCACGTGAAGCTGACGGCGATGGTGAAAGAGGCGCACGCCAGCAGGATGCAGGTGCATCCGTATACCGTGCGTGCAGACCAGCTGCCGCCGTATGCCACGGACGTGAATCAGCTTTATGAGGTGTTGTATAACCAGGCGGGCGTGGACGGACTGTTTACGGATTTCCCGGATAAAGCGGTCGAATTCATTCACCGGAAGTAGGTTTGGCAGGTCGGGTAAGGCGAAGCCGCCACCCGACAATCAGGCTCTGCGGCCTGATACCCTCACCCTAACCCTCTCCCACCGGGAGAGGGGATAAGGACAACATCACATCTCGATCTCTATATCGCCTTTTGCCCGGCAGCAGCAGGGCAAAATTTCCCCTTCGTTGATAAAGGCCAGTGGCTCGGTCAGCCAGTCCACCTGGCCGGCGACCAGACGGCAGCGGCAGGAGCCGCAGTAGCCGGAACGACACTGGTACTCTACTTCTACCTGATGCGCCTCAAGCGCCACCAGCAGAGAAGGGTGCTCCTCCCGACACAGTACCTCAGTGCCGGAAAGACGTAGCGTGACGCGTGACATCAGAGCTGGAAGTTGCTCAGGTCGTCGGTGTTGACTTCAGAATCAATCTGACCGACCAGATAAGAGCTGACTTCCACTTCCTGCGGCGCAACCTGCACGTTATCGGACACCAGCCAGGTGTTGATCCACGGGATTGGGTTAGAGCGCGTCTGGAACGGCAGGTCAAGACCGACGGCCTGCATGCGGATGTTGGTGATGTACTCAACGTACTGGCACAGGATGTCTTTGTTCAGGCCAATCATGGAGCCGTCACGGAACAGGTAGTCTGCCCACTCTTTCTCCTGCTGAGCCGCCAGCACGAACAGGTCGTAGCACTCCTGCTTGCACTCTTCGGCGATTTCCGCCATCTCCGGATCGTCCGTACCGCTGCGCAGCAGGTTCAGCATGTGCTGGGTACCGGTCAGGTGCAGGGCTTCATCGCGGGCGATCAGACGGATGATTTTGGCATTGCCTTCCATCAGCTTGCGCTCGGCAAAGGCGAAGGAGCAGGCGAAGCTCACGTAGAAGCGGATCGCTTCCAGGGCGTTAACGCTCATCAGGCACAGGTACAGCTGTTTTTTCAGCGCGCGCAGGTTCACGGTGATGGTTTTACCGTTCACGTTGTGCGTACCTTCGCCCAGCAAATGCCAGTAGCTGGTCATCTCGATCAGCTCGTCGTAGTAGTGGGCAATGCCTTCCGCGCGCTTCTGGATCTGCTCGTTGGTGACGATATCGTCAAACACCATAGCCGGATCGTTCACGATGTTGCGGATGATGTGGGTGTAAGAGCGGGAGTGGATCGTCTCGGAGAACGCCCAGGTTTCCACCCAGGTTTCCAGCTCAGGAATGGAGATCAGCGGCAGCAGCGCCACGTTCGGGCTACGACCCTGAATGGAGTCCAGCAGCGTCTGGTACTTCAGGTTGCTGATGAAGATATGTTTTTCGTGATCCGGCAGCGACTGGTAGTCAATACGGTCGCGGGAGACGTCCACTTCTTCCGGGCGCCAGAAGAAGGAGAGTTGCTTTTCAATCAGCTTTTCGAAGATGTCATATTTTTGCTGATCGTAGCGTGCCACGTTGACCGGCTGGCCGAAGAACATCGGCTCTTTGAGCTGGTCGTTTTTCGTCTGTGAAAAGGTGGTATATGCCATGAGTGTGTCCTGTCTTACGAAATAAAGGCGGGGATATCCCCGCCCTTCATTAGATCTTACATGCGCCGCTTTCGCAGCCATCGTCCTGAATTGACGGTACCATGTCGTCCTGCGCGTCTTCCGCACCGTCACGGGTGTTGTGATAGTACAGCGTTTTCACGCCAAATTTGTAGGCGGTGAGCAGGTCTTTCAGCAGCTGCTGCATCGGTACCTTGCCGGACGGGAAGCGCGTCGGGTCATAGTTGGTATTGGCAGAGATCGACTGGTCGATAAACTTCTGCATGATACCCACCAGCTGCAGGTAGCCGTCGTTGTTCGGCATTTCCCACAGCAGCTCGTAGTTATTACCCAGCGTTTCGTAATCCGGTACCACCTGACGCAGCACGCCGTCTTTCGACGCTTTGATGCTCACGTGGCCGCGCGGCGGTTCAATACCGTTGGTGGCGTTAGAGATCTGCGAAGAGGTCTCGGACGGCATCAGGGCAGAGAGCGTGGAGTTACGCAGGCCGTGGGTCTTGATGGACTCGCGCAGGCCTTCCCAGTCGAGGTGCAGCGGCTCGCTGACGATCGCATCCAGGTCTTTCTTGTAGGTGTCGATTGGCAGAATGCCTTTCGCGTAGGTGGTTTCGTTGAACCACGGGCACGCGCCTTGCTCTTTCGCCAGCTCGTTAGAGGCTTTCATCAGGTAGTACTGAATCGCTTCGAACGTCTGGTGCGTCAGGTTGTTAGCGCTGCCGTCTGAGTAACGCTTGCCGTTTTTCGCCAGCCAGTAGGCGAAGTTGATCACGCCGATACCCAGGGTACGGCGGCCCATTGCACCGCGTTTAGCGGCCGGGATTGGGTAATCCTGGTAGTCCAGCAGGGCGTCGAGCGCGCGAACCGCCAGCACCGCCAGCTCTTCCAGCTCGTCCAGGCTCTTAATTGCGCCCAGGTTGAACGCGGAAAGCGTACACAGCGCGATTTCACCGTTTTCGTCGTTCACGTCTTCCAGCGGTTTGGTCGGCAGGGCGATCTCCAGGCACAGGTTAGACTGGCGCACTGGCGCAACTACTGGATCAAACGGGCTGTGGGTGTTGCAGTGGTCCACGTTCTGGATGTAGATACGGCCGGTTGAGGCACGTTCCTGCATCATCAGGGAGAACAGGTCTACCGCCTTCACGCGCTGCTTGCGGATGCTGTCGTCTTTTTCGTATTTGGTGTACAGACGCTCGAACTCGTCCTGATCGGCAAAGAACGCGTCATACAGGCCCGGAACGTCGGACGGGCTGAACAGGGTGATGTCTTCGCCTTTCAGCAGACGGGTGTACATCAGCTTGTTGATCTGCACGCCGTAGTCCATATGGCGCACGCGGTTGCCTTCCACGCCGCGGTTGTTTTTCAGAACCAGCAGGCTTTCCACTTCCAGGTGCCACATCGGGTAGAACAGGGTCGCAGCACCGCCGCGCACGCCGCCCTGAGAGCAGGATTTTACTGCCGTCTGGAAGTGTTTATAGAACGGGATACAGCCGGTGTGGAACGCTTCACCGCCGCGAATCGGGCTGCCCAGCGCACGGATGCGACCGGCATTGATGCCGATACCGGCACGCTGGGAGACGTATTTCACGATGGCGCTGGAGGTGGCGTTGATGGAATCCAGGCTGTCACCACACTCGATCAGTACGCAGGAGCTGAACTGACGGGTTGGGGTACGCACGCCAGACATGATTGGCGTCGGCAGAGAAATCTTGAACGTGGATACCGCATCGTAGAAACGCTTCACGTATTCCAGACGGGTGTCACGCGGGTAGTTAGAGAACAGGCAGGCGGCCACCAGAATATAGAGGAACTGGGCGCTTTCGTAGATCTCACCGGTTACACGGTTCTGAACCAGGTATTTGCCTTCGAGCTGCTTCACCGCCGCGTAGGAGAAGTTCATGTCGCGCCAGTGATCGATAAACCCGTTCATCTGCTCGAACTCTTCTTCCGTATAGTCTTCCAGCAGATGCGTGTCGTATTTGCCCAGTTCAACCATTTTCACGACGTGATCGTAAAGCTTCGGCGGCTCAAACTGGCCGTAGGCTTTTTTACGCAGGTGGAAAATCGCCAGACGTGCAGCGAGGTACTGATAATCCGGTGCTTCGCGGGAGATGAGGTCTGCCGCTGCTTTAATGATTGTTTCGTGGATATCAGACGTTTTGATGCCGTCGTAGAACTGAATGTGGGAACGCAGTTCAACCTGGGAGATAGATACGTTGTTCAGTCCTTCTGCTGCCCAGTCGAGAACTCGATGGATTTTGTCCAGATTGATACGCTCGGTAGTACCGTCGCGCTTTGTCACCAGCAGACTCTGATTCATGTGGGTTTTACCTGTCCGTGAAATAAAAAATATCCCCCGTTTATCCACAGATCCGTCTTGTGACTAACTCTGTGGATAAATACTACATGTAGGGGGTTTGCGATAAGAAAAACGCTATATGGTGAGTATTCTAGTATCGAATCTTTTCAGCACAAGGGTTGATTTTGGCGTTAAATTGAGGTTGTGAAAGGGTAAAAAAGGCTAAGTCCTCGTACCGTAAGGCCTGGAAGACATGTCAATAATTAAGAAAAAAAATTCAAAATTTGATCGAGTGCTGATTTCTTCAACGGGAGGTCAGAATTGCGCAACATGATGTCGCGCAATCTTTATAAGAATAACGAATGACGTTAGTCGTTTTTGGCGGTGGTATGCAACATATAGTTAACATCTACGCCCGGTGCGAGCTTGAATTTATCGGTCAACGGATTGTAGTGCAGGCCGGTGATGTGCTGCTCTTTGAGCCACGTCTGGTCAACCCAGCCTAACAGTTCCGCAGGCTTGATGAATTTCTTCACGTCGTGCGTCCCTTTCGGCACCATGCGCAGCACATACTCCGCGCCGACAACGGCCATCAGCCAGGCTTTACCGTTACGGTTGATGGTTGAGAAGAAGACCTGGCCGCCCGGTTTCACCAGTTTTGCACAGGCGTGCACCACCGACTGCGGATCGGGAACGTGCTCCAGCATCTCCATGCAGGTCACCACATCGTACTGATGGGCGTGTTTTGCCGCGTGCTCTTCCACGGTTTCCTGCACGTATTCCACCTGAATGCCGGACTCCAGCGCGTGAAGGCGGGCCACCTGGAGCGGTTCAAAGCCCATATCCAGGCCTGTAACATTCGCCCCTTCGCGCGCCATGCTCTCAGCCAGGATGCCGCCGCCGCAGCCGACGTCGAGCACTTTCTTACCGAACAGACCGCCGGAACGCTCCGCGATATAGCCCAGACGCAGCGGGTTAATGCGATGCAGCGGTTTGAACTCACCTTCGAGATCCCACCAGCGGGACGCCACCGCTTCAAATTTGGCAATCTCTTCGTGGTCAACGTTGTGAGCCACCGGGGATTTTTCGGCATTCATGGGCGCTTTTACTCCTTATTTAGCAAGACAAAGGAGTATATCAGGCAATCCCCGTGAATAAAGCGTATAGGTTTACCTCAATCACCTCGGCTGTGTTATAATTTGCGACCTTTGAATCCGGGATACAGTAGAGGGATAGCGGTTAGATGAGCGACCTTGCGAGAGAAATTACACCGGTTAACATCGAGGAAGAGCTGAAGAGCTCCTATCTGGACTATGCGATGTCGGTCATTGTTGGCCGTGCGCTGCCGGACGTCCGCGATGGCCTTAAGCCGGTACACCGTCGCGTACTATACGCCATGAACGTATTGGGCAATGACTGGAATAAAGCCTATAAAAAATCTGCCCGCGTCGTCGGTGACGTCATCGGTAAATATCACCCGCATGGTGATACCGCCGTGTATGACACCATCGTTCGTATGGCGCAGCCATTCTCCTTGCGTTACATGCTGGTAGATGGTCAGGGTAACTTTGGTTCAGTCGACGGCGACTCCGCTGCGGCGATGCGTTATACGGAAATCCGTATGTCGAAAATCGCTCATGAGCTGATGGCCGACCTGGAAAAAGAGACCGTTGATTTCGTCGATAACTACGACGGCACCGAGCGCATCCCTGATGTGATGCCAACCAAGATCCCGAACCTGCTGGTTAACGGTTCCTCCGGTATCGCGGTCGGTATGGCAACCAACATTCCGCCGCACAATATCACCGAAGTGATCAACGGCTGCCTGGCCTATATCGACGATGAAGACATCAGCATTGAAGGGCTGATGGAACACATCCCGGGTCCGGACTTCCCAACGGCGGCGATTATCAACGGTCGTCGCGGTATTGAAGAAGCGTACCGCACCGGCCGCGGCAAGATTTACATCCGTGCCCGCGCCGAAGTGGAAGCGGACGCTAAAACCGGCCGTGAAACCATCATTGTTCACGAGATCCCGTATCAGGTGAACAAAGCGCGTCTGATTGAAAAAATCGCCGAGCTGGTAAAAGAAAAACGCGTTGAAGGCATCAGCGCGCTGCGTGACGAGTCTGACAAAGACGGTATGCGCATCGTGATTGAAATCAAACGCGACGCGGTGGGTGAGGTTGTGCTGAACAACCTGTACTCCCAGACTCAGCTTCAGGTTTCCTTCGGTATCAACATGGTTGCGCTGCACCATGGTCAGCCGAAGATCATGAACCTGAAAGAGATCCTGAGCGCGTTCGTGCGTCACCGCCGTGAAGTGGTGACCCGTCGTACCATCTTCGAACTGCGCAAAGCGCGTGACCGTGCGCACATCCTTGAAGCGCTGGCGGTTGCGCTGGCCAACATCGACCCGATCATCGAACTGATCCGTCGTGCGCCAACCCCGGCGGAGGCGAAAGCCGCCCTGATTTCCCGTCCGTGGGATTTGGGTAACGTCGCCGCGATGCTGGAACGTGCGGGCGATGACGCAGCCCGTCCTGAGTGGCTGGAACCTGAGTTCGGCGTGCGTGACGGTCAGTATTACCTGACTGAACAGCAGGCTCAGGCGATTCTGGATCTGCGTCTGCAGAAACTGACCGGCCTTGAGCACGAGAAACTGCTCGACGAATACAAAGAGCTGCTGGAACAGATTGCTGAACTGCTGCATATTCTGGGCAGCGCAGAGCGTCTGATGGAAGTGATCCGTGAAGAGCTGGAGCTGGTCCGCGATCAGTTCGGCGATGCGCGCCGCACCGAAATCACCGCGAACAGCTCTGATATCAACATTGAAGATCTGATCAAACGCGAAGACGTGGTGGTCACCCTGTCTCACCAGGGCTATGTGAAGTATCAGCCGCTGACCGACTACGAAGCACAGCGTCGTGGCGGTAAAGGTAAATCTGCGGCACGCATTAAAGAAGAAGACTTTATTGACCGCCTGCTGGTGGCGAACACCCATGACACGATCCTCTGCTTCTCCAGCCGCGGTCGTCTGTACTGGATGAAAGTCTATCAGCTGCCGGAAGCGAGCCGTGGCGCGCGTGGCCGTCCAATCGTTAACCTGCTGCCGCTGGAAGCGAACGAACGTATCACCGCCATCCTGCCGGTACGCGAGTACGAAGAGGGCGTGAACGTCTTTATGGCGACCGCCAGCGGTACCGTGAAGAAAACCGCGCTGACCGAGTTCAGCCGCCCACGTTCCGCCGGGATCATCGCGGTGAACCTGAACGAAGGCGACGAGCTGATCGGTGTGGATCTGACCTCCGGTTCTGATGAAGTGATGCTGTTCTCTGCGGCAGGTAAAGTGGTGCGCTTTAAAGAGAACGCCGTTCGTGCAATGGGGCGTACCGCTACGGGCGTTCGTGGTATCAAACTGGCTGGCGAAGACAGCGTTGTTTCTCTGATTATTCCGCGCGGTGAAGGGGCTATCCTGACCGTGACGCAGAATGGTTACGGTAAACGTACGGCGGAAGGGGAATACCCAACCAAGTCTCGCGGCACGCAGGGCGTTATCTCTATCAAAGTGACCGAGCGCAACGGTTCCGTTGTGGGCGCGGTGCAGGTAGACGATGCCGACCAGATCATGATGATCACCGATGCCGGTACGCTGGTGCGTACCCGCGTGTCTGAGATCAGCGTGGTGGGGCGTAACACCCAGGGCGTGATCCTCATCCGTACAGCGGAAGATGAAAACGTGGTGGGTCTGCAGCGAGTTGCTGAGCCGGTGGATGACGAAGAGCTCGATTCCATCGACGGTAGCGTTGCGGAAGGCGATGATGATATCGCGCCGGAAGCCGACACCGACGATGACGTAGCGGATGACGCTGACGAGTAATGTCTCCTGATGCAAAAAAGGGCCGGATTCCGGCCCTTTTCTTTTGCACAAGCAGATAAGTCAACGTTGCGACCTGGCGCGTTTACCGCTACCTTAACCACATTCTTTTGACCCCGACGGCGGAGCCTCGCCCCCTTGAAATACCTCGTCTCCTTTCGTACTACGCTGAAAGTTTCTCGCTATCTGTTTCGGGCGCTGGCGCTCTTGCTTTGGCTGCTGGTGGCCTTGTTCTCGGTGTTTTACATCGTTAACGCGCTACACCAGAAAGAAGCGGAGATCCGCCAGGAGTTTAACTTAAGCTCCGACCAGGCCCAGCGCTACATTCAGCGAACGTCTGACGTGATGAAGGAGCTGAAGTATATTGCCGAAAATCGTCTGACGGCGGAAAACGGCATCCTTGCGCTTCGCGGGCGTAACGACAAAACCGAAGTCCCGGACTTCCAGCCGCTGTTCCCGGATTCCGATTGCTCCACCATGAGCAATACCTGGCGCGGGTCGCTGGAATCCCTTGCCTGGTTTATGCGCTACTGGCGCGACAATTTCTCCGCCGCCTATGACCTGAACCGCGTATTCCTGATTGGCAGTGAAAATCTCTGCATGGCTGACTTTGGCCTGCGCGACGTGCCCGTTGAGCGTGACGATGCGCTGAAAAGCCTGCATGAACGTATTGTGAAATACCGCAATGCGCCGCAGGACGAGCGCGGGAATAACATCTTCTGGGTTAGCCAGGGCCCGCGCCCGGGCGTGGGCTATTTCTACGCCCTGACGCCGGTGTATCTGGGCAATCGCCTGCAGGCGCTGCTGGGGATTGAGCAGACCATTCGTATGGAAAACTTTTTCACTCCGGGCAGCCTGCCTATGGGGGTGACCATTCTGGATGAAAACGGTCATCAGCTGATCTCACTCGCCGGGCCGGATAACCGGTTAAACGTTGAACCGCACTGGATGCAGGAGCGGTCGTGGTTTGGCTATACCTCGGGCTTCCGCGAGCTGGTGCTGAAGAAGAGCCTGCCGCCTTCGTCGCTGAGTATTGTCTATTCGCTGCCGGTGGATATGGTGCTTGAGCGGATACGTATTCTCATCATGAATGCGATTCTGCTGAACCTGATCGCGGGCGGGGCGCTGTTTACCCTGGCGCGCATGTATGAGCGGAAAATCTTTATTCCGGCCGAAAGCGACGCCCAGCGGCTGGAGGAACACGAGCAGTTTAACCGGAAGATTGTCGCGTCGGCGCCGGTGGGGATCTGTATTCTGCGTACCCAGGACGGAACCAACATCCTGAGTAACGAGCTGGCGCATAACTACCTGAACATGCTGACGCACGAGGACCGCCAGAGGCTGACGCAAATTATCTGCGGTCAGCAGGTTAACTTTGTCGATGTGCTCACCAGCACGCACACCAACCTGCAGATCAGCTTTGTGCATTCCCGCTATCGCAATGAAAACGTGGCGATTTGCGTGCTGGTGGATGTCTCCGCGCGCGTGAAGATGGAAGAGTCGTTGCAGGAGATGGCGCAGGCTGCGGAGCAGGCCAGCCAGTCGAAATCCATGTTCCTTGCCACCGTCAGCCACGAGCTGCGAACGCCGCTGTACGGGATCATCGGTAACCTCGACCTGCTGCAGACCAAAGAGTTGCCGAAAGGGGTCGACAGGCTGGTGACGGCAATGAACAACTCCTCCAGCCTGCTGCTGAAAATCATCAGCGATATTCTCGACTTCTCTAAAATTGAGTCTGAGCAGCTGAAAATCGAACCGCGGGAGTTCTCGCCGCGCGAGGTGATGAACCACATCAGCGCCAACTATCTGCCGCTGGTGGTGCGTAAACAGCTGGGGCTCTACTGCTTTATTGAACCTGACGTGCCGCTGACGCTGCACGGCGATCCGATGCGCCTGCAGCAGGTCATTTCTAACCTGCTCAGCAACGCCATCAAATTCACCGACGTTGGCTGTATCGTGTTGCACGTCTGCCGGGCGGGGGATTACCTGAGCATTCGCGTGCGCGACACGGGTGTCGGCATCCCGGCGAAGGAAGTGGTTCGCCTGTTCGACCCGTTCTTCCAGGTCGGGACCGGCGTGCAGCGTAACTTCCAGGGCACCGGACTGGGGCTGGCGATTTGTGAGAAGCTCGTCAGCATGATGGACGGCGATATCTCTGTGGATACCGAGCCCGGCATGGGCAGCCAGTTCACCATCCGTATTCCGCTCTATTCGGCGCAGTATCCGGCAAAAGCGACGGTGGACGGGCTGAGCGACAAGCGCTGCTGGCTGGCGGTGCATAACGCCTCGCTGAATGACTACCTGACGGCGCTGCTTGCCCACAGCGGCGTGAGGGTGTGTCTCTATGAAGGTCAAACACCGGATGTGGACGATGTGCTGATTGCCGACGAGATGCCGGAGCAGCCGTGGCAGGGGAGAGGGGCAGTGCTCTTCTGCCGTCGCCACATCGGCATTCCTGTCGAGCGTGCACCCGGGGAATGGGTACACAGTGTTGCAACGCCGCACGAGCTGTTGAGCCTGCTGGCGCGCATCTACAAAGTGGAGCTGGAAGAGCGCGACGGCACGGGCGGATTGCCGTCACCGGAGTCTCTGGCGTCGGTGAATGACGATATGATGATTCTGGTGGTGGATGACCATCCGATTAACCGTCGCCTGCTGGCTGACCAGCTTGGATCGCTGGGCTACCAGTGCAAAACCGCCAATGACGGCGTGGATGCGCTGAATGTGCTGAGTAAAAATCATATTGATATCGTGCTTAGCGACGTCAACATGCCAAACATGGACGGCTACCGTCTGACGCAGCGCATCCGACAGCTTGGCCTGACGCTGCCGGTAGTGGGCGTAACGGCGAACGCGCTGGCGGAAGAGAAACAGCGTTGTCTGGAGTCAGGCATGGACAGCTGTCTGTCGAAACCGGTGACGCTGGACGTGCTGAAGCAGACATTGTCGATTTACGCGGATCGCGTGAGAAAAACCAGAATATAAAAAAGGCCCGTAAGGGCCTTTTCGTTTTTTCACCCTCTCCCCGCGGGAGAGGGACGGGGTGAGGGCATCAGGCCGCACACCCGTCCGGGATCAATCCTTGTCCGTTGCGCTCAGCGTAACGGAGGAGAGATAGTTCAGCAGAGCAATATCGTTGTCCACGCCCAGCTTCATCATCGCTGATTTCTTCTGGCTGCTGATGGTTTTAATGCTGCGGTTCAGCTTCTTGGCAATCTCGGTTACCAGGAAACCTTCTGCGAACAGGCGCAGAACTTCACTCTCTTTCGGGGACAGGCGTTTGTCACCGTAGCCACCCGCGCTGATTTTTTCCAGCAGACGAGAGACGCTCTCAGGCGTGAACTTCTTGCCTTTCTGCAGCGCAGCGAGCGCTTTTGGCAGATCGGTCGGGGCACCCTGTTTCAGCACAATCCCTTCGATGTCCAGATCCAACACCGCGCTCAGGATCGCCGGGTTGTTGTTCATGGTCAGAACAATGATCGAGATATCCGGGAAGTGACGCTTAATGTATTTGATGAGCGTGATCCCATCACCGTATTTGTCCCCAGGCATGGAGAGATCGGTAATGAGCACGTGCGCATCAAGCTTTGGGAGGTTATTGATCAGTGCTGTAGAGTCTTCAAATTCACCGACTACATTCACCCACTCGATCTGTTCAAGTGATTTGCGAATACCGAACAGTACAATCGGATGGTCATCGGCAATAATTACGTTCATATTGTTCATGTATAAGGCTACCTTGCTACAGCAAGCTTTTGACGTAGGCGTCAATGTCGCTGATGTATTTTTCAATGCCAGAGGCATCTTTCTCACGAATTAGATGTTCCAGCGTTTCACATAACTGCTTGCCGGGAACCAGATTAAGCATGGCAAACACCCCTTTAAGCCGGTGTGCTGTCTGTGCCAGCGCTGCAAAATCATTCGCAGCGGACTCAGTATACAACCGCTTAACATCATCTGGTACTGTATCAACAAAGAGTGAATAGTATCCGCTGGCGTGAAGCTCGGCATTTTCATTGCCGCCTAACGGTGACTCCGTTATCTCTTCCTGCGCCAGCTGCTCTTCTATTAGTTGTAGTACAGCTTCCTGCATCGCATTGCTTATATTAAAGTTGACGCGCAGCTGGCCAGGGCCGATTTTCCGCACGCCTGACTCATCATCGCTTAAAAGCAAGCCGGAGGCAGTAAGATTAGACGGATTATCAGTTAAAAACAGATCAAATTCTTGACTTGCAAGTCTTTCATCCGGCGTGATGCAGGCCGCTCCCCAGTTTTCTAACTGACGAACGACAATATTGCGGATCTCGTTCGAGGTCACGTCGACCATCACCACGACATCATCCAGCAGACGTTCCTCATCTTCTTCCTGCGGATTGGCCGCCATTTTCACGTGCAGAGAATAGCGGGTGCCGAGGGATTCACGTGCTTTGATGTTCAGGTGGCCGCCGAGCTTACGCGCCAGCTGATCGCACAGCCAGAAGGTCAGGGCATTGGCCTTGCCGTAGCGATCGCTCTGCGTGTCATTCAGGAACGGGAAGTGCAGATTATCAATTTCACTCGTTGTGACGCCTTCCCCGGTGTCCAGGATGCGGAACGTCAGACGGTCTTCTGCTGACTCCTCGGTGCTGACTTCAAGGGTGATCTTGCCGATCTGCGTGGTGGTCACGGCGTACTGAATAATCATCAGCAGAATGCGGCGCAGCGCTTCGCGATCGCCGTGGCGTTCGTCATTCGCAGGGAGATTGTTATTGATCAGCAGCTGCAGCCCTTTGCGCTTGATGACGGGCAGCACTTCCGGCACCACTTCATCGATCAAATCCTGAATGGAGAAGAGGGCTGGCGTTCCCTTCCAGAAATCATTCTCCAGCATGTTCGCCAGCTGGATCTCATCAACCATTCTGACCAGCGAATCGGCCTGGCAGGCAAGCTGGTGGCTTTCAGAGGTGTTTAGCGCCGCCGCCTGGGTCGCCAGCGTTTTTAACGGCTGCTTGAAGGCATCGCCAATGTTCTGCATAAATGCGGCGCGCCCCTGCTGGTTTTTCTCATACAGCCTTTGCGCCTGCTTGAGCTTCTTATTGACCAGCACTTCGCGATCCTGGTCGCGAATAATGAAGATTTGCGTGCGGGGAGCCACCTGGCTGCGGAACTGACGGATCTCGTACAGTTCATTGTTGATGGTTGCCTGAATCACCCCCTGGTGTTGATCCGCCATGGTGGTGATGTTCTGCAGGTTAAGGTGCGGCAGCAGATGGTCGGCAATTTTATTGCTCATCACCGTACGATTCGCCTCCTGGTCGTGAACCAGGACCCCAAGCGGCAGCACGGAAATAATCTCTTCATTCAGTGCACGTAATACGCGCAGCTCGTTGCTGGTGCCGGCCGGAACCGCAGAGGCGTCGCTCTGACGACCCGTCTGGAAACGGAAGGTGCTGTAGCCAAACAGGGCCAGCGCCAGCAGACCGATATTCAGCAGCAGAGGCAGCAGGATATTTTGCAGGGTGTCGAGCAACAGCGTGCCAAACGGTACCTGCCACACCAGGCGCATACCGGTCGAGTTCAGCGATGAGGCAATTTCGATTTTCGAGCCGTTAAAGGAGATCGATACGCTCTCTGCGGCCTCTTTGTCAGACGCCGCACGCATGTTCTGGGTGCTGGTGTCTGGCTCCAGGCGGAAGCTGTCGAGCGGCATGTCCGGCGGGATTAAATCATTAATCGGTAAATCGAAGGCCACTACCGTCGCCAGATGTCCGGGCTGGTTGAACGTGGTACGCAGGGTAAAATAATGGCCGTTTTGCCAGGCCAGACGACGCAGGGAAGAGAAACTCTCACGTTCATCAAGGGCGTTCGCCTGCTGCAGCATCTCTGCCCGGCGGGAATCGACGATGCTGCCCACGGTTGTCTCTTTAAAGCCGGACGAGAGATCTTTTAACGGCAGCGTTGAGATCAGGATCATGCTGTTATCCTGACCGTTCAGATAATACATCGACCACGGAACCGTTTCGGCACCCCAGAGGGTATCCAGGTAGGTCGAAATACGCTGCGTCATCTCAAGCGTCGCGCTGTCGTGAGAACCGAAAATAAGAGCCTCGGTCTTACGCTGCGGTTTTTCGAGATAATAGACATCCTGCTTAAGCCGCGTCTCCTGAAGTCCATCCCCGGATGAGGAGGTCGGGGCTGCCGCGATATTGTCGTAAATCTGCCAGGTGGCGTAGCGCCAGGTGTCTATGCGCTTGTGCACGGCATGGGTGATATCAACGACCTGATAGCTCTTATCCTTCAGCCAGGCGTTAACCGCGCTTTGTACCATCACCCCCATGGTGACTAACAGCACAACGATCAAAAGAAGAAAGAAACGGGTGATGCTCCCGGGGAGGAGGGAGAATTTGCTCGGGGCGGTAGTTTCAGTCTGACTCATTGATATATTTAACCCGTTATGGTCGTGCTCTGTGGCGATAGGGCAGTATAAAGGGTAATAACTGAATTTCCAGCGCGACTGTCCGGGAAGAGGCGACTTTTTCTCCGGACAATATCGGCGGCGGGGAGTGCAGAAAACATGTACAAACTCGCCATGCACGTACAAATAATCGACCCACGCCGTCAATAAATAGCACGAATTAACAAGAAATTAAGTTTTTGCACCAATTTATGGACTTCGGAGAATACCCGACGAGAATTTAGTTAATAGTCGTTACAATTACGGTGCGGTAGCACAAAAAAAGAGAAGTTACGTAAAGAAAGGTAAAAAAAAACCGAATGCGAAGCATCCGGTTCAATTAGGGATAAACAGACATTCAAAACTGAATGACGGTAATAAATAAAGTTAATGATGATAGCGAGAGTTATTTTAGAGATTAGCTGCGATCTTGTTTTGTCATTCAGTGCTGTAACGCACTTTATTGCAACTCACTGATATTTATGGGGTGATTTTTCCGTTTGATTATAAGTGCTAATTTTATAAGCTATTTGTGCTTTGTAAAAGTTCCTTGATATTTACATTTTGAAACATGTTGATGGATGAATGAAACATCTTCAAAGTTTTCGTATCATATTCGCATTGGATTATTCTGTAATTTTGAGGAGAATGAAATTGCCGACTGGTTAATGAGGGTTAACCAGTAAGCAGTGGCAATTATAAGGCATATAACAGAGGGTTAATAAAATGAAAGTTAAAGTACTGTCCCTCCTGGTACCAGCACTCCTGGTGGCAGGCGCAGCAAATGCGGCCGAAATTTATAACAAAGATGGCAACAAATTAGATCTGTACGGCAAAGTCGATGGTCTGCACTATTTCTCTGACGACAAGGGTGCCGACGGCGACCAGACCTACATGCGTCTTGGCTTCAAAGGCGAAACTCAGGTTAACGATCAGCTGACCGGTTACGGCCAGTGGGAATACCAGATCCAGGGCAACACCTCCGAAAGCGAAAACGATGCCTGGACGCGTGTGGCGTTCGCGGGTCTGAAATTCGGTGACGCGGGTTCTTTCGATTACGGTCGTAACTACGGCGTAATCTACGACGTAACCTCCTGGACTGACGTTCTGCCAGAATTTGGCGGCGATACCTACGGCGCAGACAACTTCCTGCAGTCCCGTGCTAACGGCGTAGCGACCTACCGTAACCAGGACTTCTTCGGTCTGGTAGATGGTCTGAACTTTGCCCTGCAGTATCAGGGTAAAAACGGCAGCGTAAGCGGTGAAAACGTGAAAACGTAGGTGGCCGTAGCCTGCTGAAACAGAACGGCGACGGCTACGGTGCATCCGTGACCTATAACCTGGGCGAAGGTTTCAGCGTGGGTGGCGCAATGTCCTCCTCCAAACGTACCGCCGATCAGAACGGCGCAAGCGTTTACGGTCATGGCGATAACGCAGAAGTCTATTCTGGCGGCCTGAAATACGATGCCAACAACATCTATCTGGCAGCGCAGTACTCCCAGACCTACAACGCAACCCGTTTCGGTACCTCTAACGGCGACAGCCCGACTACCGCTTACGGCTTCGCTAACAAAGCGCAGAACTTCGAAGTGGTTGCTCAGTACCAGTTCGACTTCGGCCTGCGTCCATCCGTGGCTTACCTGCAGTCTAAAGGGAAAGACATCGAAGGTTACGGCGATCAGGATCTGCTGAAATATGTTGATGTTGGTGCGACTTACTACTTCAACAAAAACATGTCCACCTACGTGGATTACAAAATCAACCTGGTTGATGAAAATGAATTCACCCGTCAGGCGGGTATCGGTACTGACGATATCGTAGCGCTGGGCCTGGTTTACCAGTTCTAATCGCTTCACCGTGTGACGTAAGGGGCCTGATGGCCCCTTTTTTGTGCTTCCCGGATTCTCACAACTCACCCGTTTTGGTGTACTCTTGCCGCCCTGGCATGAGGATAATAATGAATGGACATGACTTTTTTACGCGCCAGCTTTCTGGCTATGCTTTTTTTCCTGACCGCGTGTAACGATCCCACTCCCGTGGCGAAAACCGACGCACCCGCCGCGACGGTGCTCGAAGGCAAAACGATGGGCACCTTCTGGCGCGTCAGCGTGATGAACCTCGATAAAACGCGCACAGATGAACTTCGCGGCAAAATCCAGTCTCAGCTGGATGCCGACGATCAGCTGCTCTCAACCTATAAAAATGATTCGGCGCTGATGCGCTTTAATCTCTCCACCAGTACCTCCCTGTGGCCGGTGAGCGAAGCGATGGCCGATATCGTGACCGAATCCATACGCGTGGGTTACAAAACCAACGGGGCGATGGATGTGACCGTCGGACCTCTGGTGAACCTCTGGGGATTTGGCCCTAACAAACAGCCGATGACCACGCCTGAACAGGCGGCCATTGATGACGCCCGCGCCCGGACAGGGCTGCAGCATCTGACGGTGATCAATCAGTACGGGCAACAGTACCTGCAAAAAGATATCCCCGATCTGTTTGTCGATCTGTCGACGGTTGGGGAAGGCTATGCGGCGGATCATCTTGCTGCGCTGATGGCCCAGGAAGGCATTTCCCGCTATCTGGTCTCCGTGGGCGGCGCGTTAGTCAGCCGGGGGATGAACGCCAGCGATAAGCCGTGGCGCGTAGCGATTCAAAAACCGACCGATCGGCAAAATGCCGTGCAGGCGATAGTGGATATCAACGGTCACGGCATCAGTACTTCCGGAAGCTACCGTAACTATTACGAGCTTGACGGGAAGCGTATTTCGCATGTTATCGATCCGCAGACCGGCCGTCCCATCACGCATAATCTGGTCTCGGTGACGGTCATTGCCCCCACCGCGCTGGAAGCGGATGCCTGGGATACCGGATTAATGGTTCTCGGCCCGGAAAAAGCCAAAGAGGTGGTTCGCCAGGAAGGACTGGCGGTTTATATGATCACCAAAGAGGGCGACGGGTTCAAAACCTGGAGCTCGCCGCAGTTCAAGAGTTTCCTGGTGCACGACAAAAATTAAAAAGCAAGGTTGCGGGTTTTTTATCACTGGCGCTCAGGCACGCTCTATGTATGCTTACATGAGGAGCCGATAATGAGAAACCCGACCTTTATTACCGATGAGGATCGCTGGCAGGCCGTGCTGGCCCGCGATCCGCGCGCTGACGAGCGGTTTGTCTTCGCCGTACAGACTACGGGAATTTTCTGCCGCCCGTCATGCCGTGCCCGCCACGCGCTGCGTAAAAACGTCCGCTTTTATCCCGATGCCCACCATGCCGTACAGGCAGGATTTCGCCCGTGCAAGCGCTGCATGCCGGACAAACGCGATCCGCAGGAGCAGAAGCTGGCAAAAGTGGAACACGCCTGCCGTCTTCTGGAGCAGGATCCCACGCTAACCCTTGAAGGGCTGGCGCAGCAGGTGGCCATGAGCCCTTTCCATTTCCACCGTCTGTTTAAGTCCGTGACCGGCATGACGCCAAAAGCCTGGCAGCAGGCGGCGCGAGGCCAGCGCCTGCGCACCGCGCTTGCACAGGGAGACAAAATTACCGACGCCGTGCTGGCAGCGGGGTTTCCCGACAGCAGCAGCTATTATCGTAAAGCCAACGATGCGCTGGGCATGACGGCGAAGCAGTACCGCAAAGGGGATGTGGCGGTGCGTTATGCCATCAGCGACTGTTCGTTAGGACGCTGTCTGGTGGCAGAAAGCGAGCGGGGGATCTGCGCGATCCTGCTGGGTGACAGCGATGAAGAATTAACCGAAGAGCTTGCCGCGCAATTTCCAAAAGCAGCACATGCGCCGCTGGAAGAGGATTTCGCGCAGCGGGTCCAGCAGGTGATTGCCAGTATTGATAACCGCGACGTACCGCTTGCGCTGCCGCTGGATATTCGCGGAACCGCGTTCCAGCAGCGCGTCTGGCAGGCCCTTCGCAACATTCCCTGCGGCGAAACGGCAAGTTACCAGCAGGTGGCGCAGGCGATTGGCCAGCCCAGTGCGGTACGCGCCGTTGCCGGCGCCTGTGCGGCAAACACGCTGGCGATTGTGATCCCCTGTCATCGCGTGGTTCGTAACGACGGCGCGCTGTCGGGTTACCGTTGGGGGACGGCGCGAAAAGCGCTATTACTGAAACGTGAGGCGAAACGCCAGGAGGGATAATGCTCGATCTTTTTGCGGATGCTGAACCCTGGCAGGAGCCGCTTGCGCCGGGGGCGGTGATCCTGCGCCGCTTTGCGCTCTCCCGTGCGGCGGCGCTGCTGGCCGGTATCGACGAGGTGACGGCGGTTTCGCCGTTTCGCCATATGGTGACGCCGGGCGGCTACACCATGTCGGTAGCCATGGCCAACTGCGGGGAACTGGGCTGGGCGACGAACGAGCGGGGCTATCTGTATGCCCCGAACGATCCCGCTACCGGCCAGCCGTGGCCCCCGATGCCCGCGGTTTTTCAGGCTCTCTGCCACGAGGCCGCCGTAGCAGCGCAGTATCCTGACTTCCGGCCGGATGCCTGCCTGATCAACCGCTACGCCGTTGGCGCGAAGCTCTCGCTGCATCAGGACAAGGATGAACCCGATCTGCGCGCGCCTATCGTCTCGGTATCGTTAGGTTTGCCTGCCGTCTTCCAGTTTGGGGGATTACGCCGCAACGACCCGCTCAAGCGCATCATGCTGGAACATGGCGATGTGGTGGTGTGGGGCAGGGAGTCGCGGCTGTATTATCACGGCATTCAGCCGCTGAAACCCGGGGTTCACCCGCTCACGGGCGAGTACCGTTATAACCTGACCTTCCGTCAGGCGGGGCACGGTAAACTAAAATAAGAATTATTCTTGATGTACACGCAGGGCAGTTTACACTGCTGGCTGATTTTTATTGTCCGGATTGCCTGCATGCAACTACTTCTCCTCGTCTGGCGTCAGTATCGCTGGCCCTTCATTGCAGTAATGGCGTTAAGCCTCGCCAGCGCCGCGCTGGGTATTGGCCTGATCGCGTTTATTAACGTGCGGTTGATTGAAATGGTCGATACCTCGCTCTCCGTTCTGCCGGAGTTTCTCGGCCTGCTGCTCCTGTTGATGGCGGTTACGCTCGGTTCCCAGCTGGCGCTGACCACGCTCGGGCACCATTTCGTATTCCGTTTGCGCAGTGAGTTTATCAAGCGGATCCTGGACACCCAGGTTGAGCGCGTTGAGCAGCTCGGCAGCGCATCCCTGCTGGCGGGGCTGACCAGCGACGTGCGCGCCATCACCATCGCGTTCGTTCGGCTGCCGGAGCTGGTGCAGGGGATCGTTCTGACCTTTGGCTCGGCTGCCTATCTCGCCTGGCTCTCCAGCAAAATGCTGGCGGTGACCGCCCTGTGGATTGCCATTACCATCTGGGGCGGCTTTATGCTGGTGTCGCGCGTCTATAAACATATGGCGGTGCTACGCGAAACCGAAGATAAACTTTATAACGATTACCAGACGGTCCTGGAAGGGCGCAAAGAGCTCACCCTGAACCGCGAGCGCGCCGAGCATATCTTTAATCATCTCTATATCCCGGACGCGCGCGAATACCGTCATCATATTATTCGCGCCGACACCTTCCACCTGAGCGCGGTGAACTGGTCAAACATCATGATGCTGGGTGCCATTGGCCTGGTATTCTGGATGGCGAACGGCCTGGGCTGGGCGGACACCAACGTAGCGGCAACCTACTCGCTGACGCTGCTGTTTTTACGCACGCCGCTGCTCTCGGCGGTCGGTGCGTTGCCCACCCTGCTGAGTGCGCAGGTGGCCTTTAATAAGCTCAAAAAATTCGATCTCGCGCCGTTTAAAGCCGAATTCCCGCGCCCGCAGGCCTTCCCTAACTGGCAGACGCTGGAGCTGCGTAACGTCACGTTCCGCTATCAGGACAGCGCCTTCTCCGTGGGGCCGGTCAACCTGACGATCCGCCGCGGTGAACTGCTGTTCCTCATCGGCGGCAACGGCAGCGGTAAATCTACGCTGGCGATGTTGCTGACCGGACTCTATCAGCCGCAGTCGGGCGAGATTTTGCTGGATGGCAGGGCGCTGAGCGCGGAGAAGCCCGAGGATTACCGCAAGCTTTTCTCGGCGGTGTTCACCGACGTCTGGCTGTTCGATCGGCTGCTGGGGCCGGAAGGGCAACCGGCCAATCCTGCGCTGGTGGAAAAATGGCTGGCGCAGCTGCAGATGTCGCACAAGCTGGAGTTACAGGACGGGAAGATCCTCAACCTGAAGCTTTCCAAAGGGCAGAAAAAGCGCGTGGCGCTGCTGCTGGCGCTGGCGGAAGAGCGTGACATCATCCTGCTGGACGAGTGGGCTGCGGATCAGGACCCGCATTTCCGCCGCGAGTTTTATCAGGTGCTGTTGCCGCTGATGCAGGAGATGGGCAAAACCATTTTCGCCATCAGCCACGACGATCACTACTTCATTCATGCTGACCGCCTGCTGGAGATGCGTGACGGCAAGCTGAGCGAGCTGACCGGTGAAGAGCGCGTTGCGGCCTCGCGTGACGCGGTAGCGCGCACGGCCTGATGCCCTTACCCTGGCCCTCTCCCACTGGGAGAGGGGATAAATCGTGGCCGCGATGCCGCTTTTTTCTCCATCCCGTCCCGTTGTTTATTCTTATTTACATATCCCCGCGCTATGCTTAACCCCAACTCATTTAATGGATTTATGATTGATGTCGGTATTAAAGAAAAACAGCGCCAGACAGCGTGACCAGGAGCGCGCGCGACTCATCTGGCTTCTCACGACCGATAAAGCGGTCACTTCTACGCTTTTAGGCAAACTCACCCTGGCTGAGCAATATGATGTCGGCACCCTGGCCGACGATATTGCTGAGGTAGGTGCGCTGGTTGCTCATTTACCCCCGCCGGATCTGGCGGATACCCTTGAAGCGCTTCCCTCGGAAGAACGCCACGCCCTGTGGCGTCTGGTGCAGGATCACGAGCGCGGGCAGGTGCTGCTTGAGGCCTCCGAAAACGTCTGGGACGACCTGATCGACGAGATGAGCGACCGGGATATTCTCGACGCTCTGCAAACCCTGGATATCGACGAGCAGATTTACCTCGTTCAGCATCTGCCGCGAAACCTGACCGGTCGCCTGCTGGCGTCGCTGCCTGCCGATGAACGCGCGCGCGTCCGTCAGGTGATGCACTACGAGAAAAACAGCGTCGGCGCGATCATGGAGTTCGGCGTTATCACGGTGCGACCGGACGTCACGCTCGGTACCGTGCAGCGCTATCTGCGTCGCCTGGGCAAAATGCCGGACAACACCGATAAACTCTTTGTTACCTCCCGGGATAAAACCCTGCTTGGCGAGCTGGAGCTGAAAACCATCCTGCTCAACAGCACCCAGCGGAAGGTGAGCGAGGTGATGGAAAACGAGCCGATGGTCTTCTCCCCGGAAGACGACGCGGAGAAAGCGGCGCGTACCTTCGAGCGTGACGACCTGGTGAGTGCCGCCGTCGTGGATTCCGTCGGCAAACTGATGGGGCGTCTGACCATCGATGAGATCGTTGATGTGGTCTATGAAGAAACCGACAACGACCTGCGCGCGCTCGGAGGGATCAGCGCCGAAGATGACGTCCATGCCTCCGTCGGCAAGGCGGTGAAAACGCGCTGGGCGTGGCTGGCCATTAACCTGTGCACCGCGTTTATCGCCTCCCGGGTGATCGACGGTTTTGAACACACCATTTCGCAGCTGGTGGCGCTGGCCTCGCTGATGCCGATTGTGGCCGGAATTGGCGGCAACACCGGAAACCAGACCATCACCATGATCGTCCGCGCCCTGGCGCTGGAAAACATTCAGCCCGGTAACTTTGCCTTTCTGATCTTCAGGGAGATGGGCGTGGCGCTGATTAACGGCCTGGTGTGGGGCGGGATTATGGGCGGCATCACCTGGTGGCTGTACGACGATATGGCCCTGGGCGGCGTGATGATGCTGGCGATGGTGCTGAACCTGCTGGTGGCATCAATGATGGGGGTCATTATCCCGCTGACGATGACCAAACTGGGGCGCGACCCCGCGGTGGGGTCGAGCGTGATGATCACCGCCATCACCGATACCGGCGGTTTCTTTATTTTTCTTGGGCTGGCGACGATTTTTCTTCTGTAGCCCGACGCTTAATGCGGGCGGGGAAGAGTGCCATGACGATAATCCCGCCCAGCACGCCAATCGCCAGATTGCCGGTTGATACTGTGGCGGCAACGGTGACCAGCATGACGACCGTTTCTGCTATCGGGGCCGTTTTCACCGTGGCTGGCTGAAGGCTTTGCCAGCTGAAGGTTTTGACGGCGACAATCGCCATAATACCCGCCAGCACCGCCATCGGGATGTTGGCCATCACGTCGCTGAGCGCCGTCACCAGGATCAGCAGCACGATGCCCGCCGCAAAGGTTGAAATGCGGCTTCGACCTTTCCCCATCTCCACGTTGACGATGGTTTGTCCGATCATCGCGCAGCCTGCAATCCCGCCATAAAATCCGGCCAGAATATTGCCGACGCCTAGTCCAATGCTTTCGCGGCGTTTACCTGACGGTGTCGAGGTCAGCTCATCCACCAGCTTTGCCGTCAGCAGGGATTCCAGCAGGCCGACAAACGCGATGCTCAGCGCGCACGGCCAGATAATGCTCAGCGTCTGCACATTGAGCGGGACCAGCAGCTCGGTAAGACCCGGCAAACCTCCGCTCATGGAGCCTTCATCGCCCACGGTTGGCAGGATTTGACCGGTTGAAACGGTGAACAAGGTAAGCACAACAATCGCAATCAGCGGGGAAGGGATGCTTTTGATATAGCGCGGCACCCACAGCACGATCAGCAGCGTCAGGACGAACAGGCCCACAATCAGCGGGCTTCGGCTCCAGAAATGCGGTACCTGAGCGAAGAAGATCAAAATGCCCAGGGCGTTAACAAATCCGGTCATGACCGACTGAGGTATAAAGCGCATCAGCCTTGCCATGCCCAGCACGCCAAACAGAATCTGAATCATGCCCGCCATCAGCACGGCGGGAAGAATGTACTGTACGCCGTGCTGATGCACCATCGGGCCAATGACCAGCGCCACGGACCCGGCCGCTGCCGTGACCATCGCCGGACGGCCCCCGAGTACAGACAGGGCAAGACACAGCACCACGGAGGCGATCAGGCTGACCTTCGGGTCAACGCCCGCCACCACCGAAAATGAGATAACCTCGGGGATCAGCGCCAGGGCGGTAATCACGCCTGCCAGCGTTTCACGCGTCAGCCGCTTTGGGGAACGCAGCACGTTGGCTACGCGGTCTTCGGGGGATACAGCAGAATGGGGTAGGGACATAACAGTTCGCTGGTTAGGGCAGGCTTCCGTGCGCGCGATCGCAAAACGCAACATACTATCCAGTAAAACCGCGCTTTACCAGACGCATCGATAATTCCTCACAAACAATCCATCATTAAATTTCACAATTACAATAATTTCGTAACCTTTAAACAATATTTAAAAGTTGTTACCGTGCCCCCGCAGCTTTTTTCACCTGCAATTTCCACGCATCAAGCACTTTTACACTAAGGCATAAATTATGAAAAAAATGACTGCCATGCTCTTTTCTCTGGCCGTGGGGCTTAACACCGTCTCCATGGCGGCGAAAGCTGACGCACCAAAAGAGCAGGAAACGGACGTCCTTTTAATTGGTGGCGGTATCATGAGCGCCACGCTGGGAACCTATCTGCAAGAACTGCAGCCGGACTGGTCTATGACCATGGTCGAGCGCCTTGATGGCGTGGCGCAGGAGAGTTCAAACGGATGGAATAACGCCGGTACCGGCCATTCGGCACTCATGGAACTGAACTATACGCCGCAGAAAAAGGACGGTTCCATTAGTATCGAGAAGGCGGTAGAGATCAACGAAGCATTCCAGGTTTCTCGCCAGTTCTGGTCTCATCAGGTCAACAGCGGCGTGATGCACGACCCGCACTCCTTCATCAACACCGTGCCGCACATGAGCTTTGTGTGGGGTGAGCAGAACGTTAACTTCCTGCGCGCGCGCTACGCCGCTCTGCAGCAGAGCACGCTGTTCCGCGGGATGAAATACTCTGAAGACCACGCGCAGATTAAAGAGTGGGCTCCGCTGGTCATGGAAGGTCGTGACCCGAACCAGAAAGTGGCGGCAACCCGTACCGAAATTGGTACCGACGTTAACTACGGCGAAATTACCCGTCAGCTGGTGACGTCTCTGAAGAAAAAAGAGAACTTCAACCTGCAGCTCAGCACCGAAGTGCGCGGTTTCAAGCGCAACGCGGATAACAGCTGGAGCGTGACCGTCGCCGATCTGAAAAACAACGAAGCCGAGCACGTCATCAAGGCGAAGTTTGTCTTTATCGGTGCGGGCGGCGCGGCGCTGAAGCTGCTGCAGGAGTCCGGTATTCCGGAAGCGGACGACTACGCGGGCTTCCCGGTGGGCGGCCAGTTCCTGGTGTCCGATAACCCGGAAGTGGTGAATCGTCATCTGGCAAAAGTGTACGGCCAGGCTTCCGTTGGCGCACCGCCGATGTCTGTTCCGCATATCGACACCCGTATGCTTGACGGCAAACGCGTGGTGCTGTTTGGGCCGTTCGCGACCTTCTCCACCAAGTTCCTGAAAAATGGCTCCCTGTGGGATCTGCTCAGCGCCACGACCACCTCTAACGTCAAGCCGATGATGGACGTGGGTCTGGATAACTTCGACCTGGTGAAATACCTGATTAGCCAGGTGATGCTCTCTGACGACGACCGTTTCGAGGCGCTGAAAGAGTACTATCCGCAGGCGAAAAAAGAAGACTGGCGTCTGTGGCAGGCGGGTCAGCGCGTACAGATCATCAAGCGCGATCCGAAAGAGGGTGGCGTGCTGCGTCTGGGTACCGAAGTGGTAAGCGATAAGGATGGCACCATCGCCGCGCTGCTGGGTGCGTCGCCGGGCGCGTCTACCGCTGCGCCAATCATGCTGCACCTGATGGAAAAAGTGTTTAAAGATAAAGTCGCCAGCCCGGAATGGCAGGCGAAGCTGAAAACCATTATTCCATCCTACGGCACGAAGCTGAACGGCAACGTGAGCGCGACGGAGCAGGAGCTGGAATACACCAGCCGCGTACTGCAGCTGCAGTACATCAAGCCACAGGCTGCGGATGCGGCGCCAAAAGCGGAGCTGAAGCCTCAGCCGGAAAACAAACCGGTTGCGGATATCGCGCTGTAAGATAAAAGCAAAACGGTAACATCCGTTACCGTTTTTAGTGTTTTCTCCCTCTCCCAGTGGGAGAGGGGTGGGGTGAGGGCACCAGAGCGCACCCTTTCCGGGTCGGGTAAGGCGAAGCCGCCACCCGACTTAATTTCAACGTACTACGGCTTGTCCGATGTTCTCATCAGCCTTCCAGATGCGATACTTCACTTCCACGTTTTCAGGCGTATAGACCACGATCGGCAGCTTGCTGTTGTAGCGCAACAGACTGTTGTCGCCCAGATACGCCGTTACAAATTTCTTCTCTTTCTTGCCGTCCGGGCAGGCCATCATGGTGGAGACCGGAGAGGTCACTTTGTCAAAGACGTAATAGTCGTAACCCCAGCCTTCCAGGGTTTTGCTTTCCAGCTGACCGCCCAGACGGTGCTGGTTGCAGTCCACTTCCAGCGTCTTGCCAATTAACAGTTCCACTTTGAAGTTCGCTTCATCCTGCTGAACCGGCAGCTGAATCACCTGACGCTTCATCCCTTTGTCCGCCTGCGGGTACGGAGCCACTTTTTCCAGCGGCTGCTGTTTTGGGGTTTCGCTGGCGAAAGCGCTGCTGCTGACGCACGCGGCGGCGATGAGGGCGATGGCAAATTTAGGTGCGTTTTTCATTGTCATTCCTTTATGTCAAAACGATCCTGCGCAGGTTAACATAACAACGATGAATGATTGGTGTTATTTACTTACATTTTCACTATAGGTAGCGTTATGTGCTTTTAATTTGCCTGTTTAGTGGTTTTTTGTGCTGGTGTGGAGTCGGGTGCCAGTTCGTGTTATTTTAGACCCTATATATTGTTATTCATCTGTAAAAGGGAAGAGAGATGGTTCGTGCAAAACTGAAAACGCCTGAAGGCCGCAAGTTCCTCCTGGCGCTGCTGGTCGTATTTATGATTGCCGCCGCGTGCGTGGGGCGGGCAACCATTGTTGGCGTTATCGAACAGTACAATATTCCCCTCTCAGCCTGGACAACCAGCATGTATGTCCTGCAGTCGGCGATGATCTTCGTCTACAGCCTGGTGTTCACCGTTCTGCTGGCCATCCCGCTGGGCATTTTCTTCCTGGGCGGACGTGAGAAGCATTAGGCGTCGACCTGCGATAACTAAGCCATCCTGCCGGATGGCTTTTTTTATGGTCTCATCCCACTCTCCTCAGGTTTTTTTAATCCGCGATATCCTATCCTGTAAGCATTCAGGCAACTGTTTTTAAAGCAGGAGCAGTAGATGCGTTCCAGATTTCCAGTGCTCAGCCAGATCCCCAAAGGCGTCTGGGTTGTGGGAGGCGTCAGTATGTTGATGGATATCTCGTCAGAGAGTATTCACAGCCTGCTGCCACTTTTTATGATGACCACCCTCGGTACGAGCGTGCTGTTTATCGGCCTGATTGAAGGGCTGGCGGAGGCCACTGCGCTTTTTATTAAGGTCTTTTCGGGGGCGATAAGCGACTACCTGGGTCAACGTAAGGGGCTGGCCCTGCTAGGGTATGGCCTGGGGGCGCTAAGCAAACCTCTTTTCGCATTAGCCTCCTCTTCCGGGATGGTTTTAGGCGCACGTCTGATAGATCGTACGGGGAAGGGGATACGGGGCGCACCGCGGGATGCACTGGTTGCAGACGTCACGCCGCCGGAAATGCGTGGTGCGGCATATGGTCTGCGTCAGTCAATGGATACCACAGGCGCATTTCTTGGCCCATTACTGGCCGTAAGCTTAATGCTATTGCTGGACAACGACTTTCGCACTGTTTTCTGGATAGCCCTTATCCCCGGTCTGCTTTCAGTTGCCTTGCTCTATTTTGGCCTTCAGGAGCCGAAAACTCCCCTCGAACATAAACGTACTAATCCCATTAAACGAGAGAATTTAAGGCGGCTGGGTAAAGCGTGCTGGTGGGTGATTGGCCTTGGTGCAGTGTTCACGCTTGCCCGGTTTAGCGAGGCTTTTCTCGTCCTTCGTGCGCAGCAGTCGGGCGTTCCTCTGGCCCTTATTCCGCTGGTGATGGTGGTCATGAACGTACTCTATTCCCTTTCCGCATACCCTTTTGGCAAACTTTCTGATGGCATGAGCCACACCCGGCTTCTGCAGTGGGGGCTAATGGTGCTGATTGGTGCAGATGTTGTTCTGGCGCTGAGCAGCCACTGGATGGGGGTCATTTTAGGCGTCGCGCTTTGGGGAATACATATGGGTATGACCCAGGGACTACTGGCGGCAATGATCGCTAAAACCGCACCGCCCGATCTGCGCGGTACGGCTTTCGGTATTTTTAGTCTGGTCAGCGGCGTAGGATTGTTAATCGCCAGCGTGGGAGCCGGCGCGATATGGGAAACGTTTGGCGCGGAATATACGTTTTATGCCGGAGCGGTGATTTGTCTGACTACGCTTGTGTATCTGCGCAAAACGCCGGACGAGGCGAAATAAAAAAACCAGCCATCAGGCTGGTTTTCAATATGTTTTTGGTCGGCACGAGAGGATTTGAACCTCCGACCCCCGACACCCCATGACGGTGCGCTACCAGGCTGCGCTACGTGCCGACGCATAAAAAGAATACTACTCGATTCCGTTTTGAATGCAAGGGAATCTGTCGCTAACTGGTTTATTATTAATCAGTTAGCGATGAAGCGCTTCTCATCCGTCAGGACCTGCAGCAGCAGGCTCAGCTGCGGTTTCTGGTCTTTCAACCGTTCGCCCTGCAGATTATACGTCTGATAATTCCCGTTGCTGTTCAGCACCAGCGTCAGCTTCGGCGTGGTCACCACCAGCGTATTATTCCCCGCCGCCGTCACCCAGCTGTGGCGGCGCGCGGCGCTGAAGAGATCCTGCCCCTGCGAATACTCGTTTGCTGGCGTGCTGACGTGCAGCAGGCGTTGCATCAGGGTGGTCATCACATCTTTATGCTCGGTGAGCATATTGATGCGCTGCGCCGGGGTGCCTGGCCAGTGGATCACCAGCGGAACCTGCAGATTCGGGCGAGACCAGCTCATACTCTTCGTCTCGTCACCTAGCGGGATGCCATGGCCCGCGGTCACGATCACCACGGTATTGTCCAGCTTGCCCGACTCGCGAAGCGCGTCAAGCACGCGGCCTATCTGCGCATCAACATCGCCAGCCGCGCGGCCGTAGCGGCGCGCAAAATCACTTTTATTGCTGTTGGCAAGCGTTGTGCCGTTAAAGGCAACCCATGAGAACCAGCGGTTATCTTCCTGGGCGTAGCGCTGCAGCCAGTTTATCCACTGGCCGGCGGTCTGCGCGTCGGACTGATTTTGCGCCGTCGGCAGTGAGAAATCGGACAGCAGCGCCTGGCGGTAGAGCGGGCTGTTAAAGCCATCGGAGGAGAACAACCCTAGCTGATAGCCTTGCTGATTCAGCCCGGTGATCAGCGCCGCAGGCGTGCGGGTAGACAGTACGCCGTCCATGTAGCCGGCTGAAATGCCATAGAAGAGGCCAAAGATGCCCGCATCGGTTGTGTTACCGGAGCTCATATGCTGAGTAAACGAGACGTTCTGACTCGCGAAAGCGGCCAGCGCAGGCATCTGCTTCTCGAAACGGGAATAGTTCAGGCCATCGACGGTGATCAGCAGGACGTTTTGCCCGCGCCCCATATCGCGGTAGTTCAGGTCGCTCAGAGGATACTGAACGCTGACGGCTTCCGGGTTGCCCTGCTCGATAAGACGGCGCTGGTACTCCTGTGCATCAAGCAGACCGTGTTTCTCGAGGAAGCGACGGGCCGTCATCGGGTACGAGAGCGGCAGGTTCGCGCGCTGCATGGTAATAGGGCGATAGAAGTTCGCATCCGCCCAGATATACATGATGTGCGAACTGATAAAGGAGACGAAAAAGAGCGCGGCGACGGGCTTCGCATAATGGCGTCGCCGGGTCAGACTGCGGAGCTTTTGCCAGCTCCAGGTGGCGAACAGCATCTCAATCAGCAGGATCACCGGGACGCTGATAAACATCAGCTGCCAGTCACGGGCCGTTTCGTTCTGGTCGGGGTTAATCACCAGTTCCCAGACGATGGGGTTGAGGTGCAGGTGGAAGCGGGTGAACACTTCACTGTCGATAAGCAGCAGCGTCATCCCCACCGTCGCAAGGATGGCGGACAAGAACCGCATCAGACGCTGCGACATGACGATAAACGTCAGGGGGAACAGGATCAGCAGATAGGTGGCGAAAACCAAAAAGCTAAAGTGACCGACAACGCTTATCCAGGAGTAGATACGCCCGGTTAGCGTTGTTGGCCAGTCTGCGACAAACAGATAACGACAGCCAATGACCGTCGCCAGCAGAATGTTGAACAGGGCAAACCAGTGCCCCCAGCTGACCATCTGGGAGACTTTTTCACGGTAGCGCTGACGATTCGTCACCATAAACTGTTGTTCGTATCCCTTAATGGGCCGGGTCGTTGCTGACGGACGACTGTAAAGCCTGGGCAAACGATTTTGCGATCGCCTGACGCTGAGCCGGAGCAACGCTGGTGTTAATCAGGTTGGTGACCATATTTCCCAAAACCATCAGGGAGAGATCGGTCGGCGTTTTATGTTTTTCCAGTACGTTGACCAGCTCACTGAGCAGTTGTTCAACGTGTTCATCACTGTAGCGGGAATGTTGTGGCATAAATCAAAATCAGTTTGTTGATGAAAGGGCAACATATTACCGTAGCAACAGCTTTTTTTCCCCTTTTTTATCTGTTGTTGCACACATGTCCTGGTGGTGGTTGAATACCGCCCGGTCTAAAAGGAGAGTTTATCATGAGTCTGGAAATCAACCAGATTGCCTTGCACCAGCTTATCAAGCGTGATGAGCAAACCCTTGAAGTGGTGCTGCGCGATTCGTTACTGGAACCCACGGCGACCGTGGTGGAGATGATGGCAGAGCTGCATCGCGTCTACAGTGCCAAAAATAAAGCCTATGGCCTGTTCAGCGAAGAGAGTGAACTGGCCGATAGCCTGCGCCTGCAGCGTCAGGGCGAAGAGGATTTCCTGGCGTTTAGCCGCGCCGCAACAGGGCGTCTGCGCGACGAGCTGGCGAAATATCCGTTCGC
This sequence comes from Enterobacter cloacae complex sp. S3, assembly GCF_014930495.1. Classification (NCBI taxonomy): domain Bacteria; kingdom Pseudomonadati; phylum Pseudomonadota; class Gammaproteobacteria; order Enterobacterales; family Enterobacteriaceae; genus Enterobacter; species Enterobacter cloacae complex sp. S3. Next base: position 121,539 of record NZ_JADBRD010000022.1, read on the forward strand.
CGACGGCGGGATCGTGCTGTTCTGCCACTATCGCTACCTGGCGGTCGAGTATCTGCTGGTTACCGTGCTGAATAACTTAAGCAGCATGCGCGTGAACGAGCAGCTGGATATCAGCTCAACGCATTATCTGGATATCAACCATGCGGATATCGTGGCGCGTATTGATTTGACCGAATGGGAAACCAACCCGGAGTCGACCCGCTACCTGACATTCTTGAAGGGGCGCGTGGGCCGCAAAGTGGCGGATTTCTTTATGGATTTCCTCGGTGCCAGCGAAGGTCTTAACGCCAAAGCGCAGAACAAAGGGCTGCTGCAGGCGGTTGACGACTTCACGGCTGAAGCGCAGCTCGATAAATCTGAGCGCCAGACCGTGCGCCAGCAGGTTTACAGCTACTGCAACGAACAGCTGCAGGCAGGGGAGGAGATCGAGCTGGAGTCCCTGTCAAAAGAGCTGGCGGGCGTCAGCGAAGTCAGCTTCCAGGAATTCACCGCGGAAAAAGGCTATGAGCTTGAAGAGAGCTTCCCGGCGGATCGCAGTACGCTGCGTCAGTTAACCAAGTTTGCCGGCAGCGGCGGTGGGTTAACCATCAACTTTGACGCGATGTTGCTGGGTGAACGCATCTTCTGGGATCCGGCCACCGATACGCTGACCATTAAAGGTACGCCGCCGAACCTGCGCGATCAGCTTCAGCGCCGCACCTCGGGCGGGAAATAACAGCCATAAAAAAACCCCGCAGAAGCGGGGTTTTTTTCGACGTGTTTGCGATTACGCGCGAACGAAGTCGATGTGAGACAGTTTTGGCTTGAACGGGTGACGCTGAACAGCCTGAACTTTCACTTTTTCTTCTTTACCGCCAACAACGATGGTCAGAACTTCGCTGTAGAATTCAGCTTTGGTCTGCAGGTTCCACAGTTTGTCGTGATCCAGTTCGATTGCAACTGGAGCAGCTTCGCCACCGTAAACGATAGCCGGGAACTTGTTAGCGTTACGCAGGCGGCGGCTCGCACCCTTACCCTGCACGTTACGTACTTCTGCTTCGATAGTGAACATTGATTTCTCTCTGTATTTAAAACCCTGCTACAGGCGACCCAGCAGCAGGTGAGTGTTCTGCCTCACGGATGTGAAGCGGGCGGCATTTTATACTCAAATGCCCCTCACATCAATGAAAAGTCCCGCTAACCGCGCAATTCGTTGGCGCGACGGAAGCGACCTTCATAGTCAAAGAGCTTCTCGCGCACCTGCCAGAACTGGCCTTTCTTACGGGCGACGACAAAATCCGGATGGCGCAATAACACCTGCTGGCGCACGATATCGGCCACGGTAATCCAGCGCAGGGGCACGCCCGGTGTGCGGGTATGCGGGCGGATAAACAGCTGCTCGAAGGCCATTCGCTGGGCAGGCGTCTGAACCCGGAAACGCTCGCTGACGTCCGCCCCGTCTTCGTCGTAATAGGTGATTTTCAGCCACTCGCCTTTTTCATCGGCGCCGGGCTGCAGCGCCATGCCGGAACAGCGCAGCACCAGGGCATCTTTCAGCTTTAGCGCCGCTTTCAGCATGTCGTCCGGGTCAACCAGCACCGTGTCGCATTCCCGGCAGCGGCGGGCGGCAATGTCGTTTTCGGCGTTGCACTGCGGGCAGTTTTTGAACCGGAAGCGGAAATCGCACTGCTCGCGATGCCCGTCATCATCTTCAAACCAGCCCTGACAGCGGCGGCCAAAGTGTTCGATCAGCGTACCGTCGGCGGTGGTTTTCCCCCAGAAGGTGTTGGCAAACCCGCAGGCAGGGCAAAAGACCTGTACGGGCACGTTGTCGCTTTTCCCTTTTGGCGCGCCGACTTCAGGTGTATAGAGATCGTGCGGGTTACCGGCATAATCCAGAATCAGGCAGTCGGTTTTCCCCGGGGCCAGGCGCAGGCCGCGGCCAACAATTTGTTGATACAGACTGACCGATTCGGTCGGGCGCAAAATGGCGATCAGGTCGACGTGCGGGGCGTCAAAGCCGGTGGTCAATACCGACACGTTTACCAGATAGCGGAACCGCTGGGCTTTAAAGGCGTCAATCAGGCCGTCGCGCTCCGGGCCGGGGGTCTCGCCGGTGATTAACGCCGCGTCGCCGGCGGGCAGTAACCCGGTGATCTCTCGCGCGTGCTCAACCGTAGCGGCAAAGATCATTACCCCTTTGCGCGTCGCGGCGAACTCCTCAATCTGGCTGATGATATGCGGCGTAATACGCTTCTGCTTTTTCAGCTCCTGGTTGAGATCCGCTTCGCTGAATAAGCCGTTGCTCTGCGCCTGCAAACGGCTGAAATCGTACTGCACCACCGGCATATCCAGCCGTTCAGGCGGCGTCAGGTAGCCGTGTTTAATCATGTAGCGCAGCGGAAGTTCGTAGATGCAGTCGCTAAACAGGGCCTTCTCATCGCCGCGCACCATGCCGTGATAATGGTAGCGATAGATCCAGCCTTTCCCCAGGCGAAACGGGGTCGCCGTCAGGCCCAGCAGGCGCAGGTGAGGGTTCACCGCTTTCAGGTGAGCCAGGATTTGCTGATACTGGCTGTCGTCGTCATCGCTGATGCGGTGACACTCGTCAACAATCAGCAGCGAAAATTCGCTGCGAAATAGCTCCAGATTGCGCGCCACCGACTGCACGCTGCCGAAGACCACTTTGCCGTGGCTCTCTTTGCGCTTTAGCCCGGCGGCGAAAATATCGGCTTCCAGCCCAAGCGCACAATACTTGGCATGGTTTTGCGCGACGAGCTCTTTGACGTGCGCCAGCACCAGCACGCGACCACGGGCCAGACGCGCCAGTTCGGCGATGACCAGGCTTTTGCCTGCGCCGGTCGGGAGCACAATCGCCGCCGGCTCGCGATGTTTACGGAACCAGGCGAGGGTGGCGTCAACGGCTTCCTGCTGATAGGGACGAAGTGTAAAAGTCATAGGGTCTCGGTTTCGTTATTCCGCACATATACCCGTCATACTTCAAGTTGCCTGTGCGTTGGCTGCACTCGTTCACCCCGGTCACTTACTTATGTAAGCTCCCGGGGATTCACTCCTTTGCCGCCTTCATGCAACCCGAATTATTTAGGGTATAGATAGTATGCCACGAAACTTTTTCCCTTGAGTGGCGCAACCAGACCATTATACTGAACCGTTCCAGACTGCTTCTTTTTTCGGACCTGTTGTCCGACTTCCAGCACCATTAAGGCTAAAAAGATTTCATGCGACTTGATAAGTTTATCGCTCAGCAACTCGGCGTAAGCCGCGCTATTGCCGGGCGCGAAATTCGCGCCAGCCGCGTTACCGTGGATGGCGATATTGTGAGAGACAGCGCGTTCAAACTGCAACCTGACCATCAGGTGGAGTATGACGGCAATCCGCTGACCCAGCAGCACGGTCCGCGCTACTTCATGCTCAATAAGCCGGAAGGCTACGTCTGCTCAACGGACGATCCCGATCACCCGACGGTGCTCTATTTCCTCGACGAACCGGTGGCGCACAAGCTGCACGCCGCAGGCCGCCTCGACATCGACACCACGGGTCTGGTACTGATGACCGACGACGGACAGTGGTCGCATCGCATTACTTCCCCGCGTCACCACTGCGAGAAAACCTATCTGGTCACGCTGGAGTCGCCGGTGTCGGATGACACGGCAGAGCAATTCACGAAAGGCGTTCAGCTGCATAATGAAAAAGATCTGACCAAACCCGCCGTGCTTGAGGTGATTACGCCGACGGAAGTCCGTCTGACCATCAGCGAAGGGCGTTACCATCAGGTGAAACGTATGTTTGCCGCGGTGGGGAACCACGTTGTTGGCCTGCATCGTGAGCGGATTGGTGCGATCGAACTCGATCCCGACCTGGCGCCAGGCGAATATCGCCCGTTAACGGAAGAAGAGATCGCCAGCGTCGGTCTGCCTTCGCACTAATTTCAGGAGAGCTCTGTGACCACCAGGCCACACTCGTCGTTCAAAATCGTCTTCATTCTTGGCCTGCTGGCCATGCTGATGCCGCTGTCTATTGATATGTACCTGCCCGCGCTGCCGGTCATTTCCGCGCAGTTTGGCGTTCCGGCGGGCAGCGCGCAGATGACGCTCAGCACCTATATTCTCGGCTTTGCCCTCGGCCAGCTGTTTTATGGCCCGATGGCGGACAGCCTTGGACGCAAGCCCGTTATTCTGGGCGGGACGCTGGTCTTTGCAGCCGCAGCGGTTGCCTGTGCGCTGGCGCAGACCATCGATCATCTGATTATCATGCGCTTCTTCCACGGTCTGGCGGCGGCAGCGGCAAGCGTGGTGATTAACGCTCTGATGCGCGATATTTACCCGAAAGAAGAGTTCTCCCGCATGATGTCGTTCGTGATGCTGGTGACGACGATTGCGCCGCTGGTGGCCCCGATGGCCGGTGGTGCGGTGCTGGTGTGGTTTAGCTGGCATGTGATTTTCTGGATCCTGGCCCTGGCCGCGCTGCTGGCCTCGGCGATGATCTTCTTCTTTATTGATGAAACGCTTCCCGTCGAGCGCCGCCAGAAATTCCACATCCGAACCACAATAGGCAACTTTGCCTCGCTGTTTCGCCACAAGCGCGTGCTCAGCTATATGCTGGCAAGCGGGTTCAGCTTCGCCGGGATGTTCTCCTTCCTGAGCGCCGGGCCGTTTGTCTACATTGAACTGAATCACGTTTCACCGCAGCACTTCGGCTACTATTTCGCGCTTAACATCGTCTTCCTGTTCATCATGACCATCATCAACAGCCGTTTTGTCCGGCGGGTGGGGGCGCTGAACATGTTCCGCGCCGGGCTGTGGATCCAGTTTGTGATGGCTATCTGGCTGGTGGTGAGCGCGTTTCTGGGCGTGGGCTTCTGGGCGCTGGTGGTCGGGGTGGCGGCCTTTGTCGGCTGCGTGTCGATGGTGTCATCTAATGCGATGGCGGTGATCCTGGATGAGTTTCCGCATATGGCGGGTACCGCCTCTTCCCTGGCGGGGACGTTCCGCTTCGGTATTGGCGCTATCGTTGGGGCGTTGCTTTCAATGGCCACCTTTACGACAGCATGGCCCATGCTGTGGGCGATGGCTTTTTGCGCAACCAGCTCGATACTCTTCTATCTTTACGCCAGTCGACCGCGAAAAGCGGCCCACTAAAATACAGAGAAGGCCCGACAGGGCCTTTTTTGTTGATGCATATCAACCAAACCCCCGTTCGTTTATTCCGTGTTTGTTTATTTTATGTAAAATCTATTTGTGTAAAAAGTCACATCATTGTATTCAAAAAGGTTGAGTTAGATCGCAGAAACGGGTACATATAGCGCCGACGCGAGCCTGGATATCGATAAAAAAGCGCTGAATAGTGCAGGCTGGCGATGATGTGTTACTATAAATGTAAATAAATTGTGAAGTAAATTTTGCTTCCGGGGAACGAACGTGAATACATTACAACTCTCCATTGTCCATCGCTTGCCCCAGAGCTATCGCTGGTCGGCGGGTTTTGCAGGTTCGAAAGTTGAACCGATTCCGCAAAGCGTCGCGGGCTGTGAAAACTGCCTGGTGGCACTCAAGCTGCTGAGCCCGAGCGACGAAAATGCATGGCGGGTGATGGAGCGTCTCAGTCAGGCCCTGACGGATATCGAAGTGGACAGCTCCGTGCTGGAGTGTGAAGGTGAGCCGTGCCTGTTCGTGAAGAGCCAGGACGAGTTTGCCGCCACCTGCCGTCTGAAGAATTTTGGCGTTGCCATCGCGGAGCCTTTCTCCGGCCAGTACCCGTTCTGACCGCTAGTCTGCCGACAACAGCTGGCGCGTGTAGCGCTGCGTTGGCGCGCTAAATACGCGCTGGCACTCTCCCTGCTCGACCACTTCTCCCTGTCGCAACACAATCACCTGATGGCATAGCGCCCGCACCACCTGTAGATCGTGGCTGATAAAGATATAGGCCAGCCGGTGCTTTTCCTGAAGCCCTTTCAGCAGCGCCAGGATCTGCGCCTGAACGGTTCTGTCCAGCGACGACGTCGGTTCATCCAGAATAATCAGCTCCGGCTTCAGGATCAGCGCGCGGGCAATGGCGATACGCTGGCGCTGGCCGCCGGAGAATTCAGCCGGATAGCGGTGGCGCGTCCCGGCATCTAAGCCCACTTCGGCCATCACCCGCTTAACTTCCTGCTCGCGCTGCTGAGCGCTCAGGCTGGGCTGATGCACGCGCAGACCCTCTTCGATAATCTGTAACACGCTGAGCCGCGGGTTAAGCGAGGAGTTGGGATCCTGAAACACCACCTGCATGCGGGGCCGCACGGGCAGCATCTGACGGCGGTTCCAGCGGTGCAGCGGCATATCGTCAAAGAGGATCTCGCCCTGGGAGGCAATTAAGCGCAGCAGCGCCAGACCGGTGGTACTTTTGCCGGAACCGGATTCGCCCACCAGCCCCAGAGATTCTCCCGGGCGCAGCGAGAAGCGGATGTTTTTCAGCACCGGATTCTGGTCGACGATGCGCCGCAGAATACCTTTGCGGATCGGGAACGAGACGGACAAATCCTCAACGCGCAGCAGCGGTGTGCTGTCAGCCGCGAGCGGAACCGGGTCGCCGGAGGGTTCGCTGTCGAGCAAACGCTGCGTATAGGGGTGCTGCGGCGCGCTCAGCAGCGTGGACGCGCTATTCTGTTCAACGCATCGTCCGTTTTGCATCACCGCGACGCTGTCGGCCAGCTTTCTCACAATGCTCAGGTTGTGCGTGATAAACAGCAGGCTCATGTTCAGCTCGTCACGCAGTTCCCGCAGCAGCGTCAGTATTTGCGCCTGTACCGTCACGTCCAGCGCCGTTGTGGGCTCGTCGGCAATCAACAGCTCGGGTCGCGTGAGCAGGGCCATAGCGATCATCACGCGCTGTCGTTCGCCGCCGGAGAGCTGGTGCGGAAAATCATTCAGCCGTTTGGCCGCATTGCGTATGCCCGTTCGTTCCAGACAATCCAGAATTTCTCCCCGCGCGGCCTCTTTGCGCATCCCCCGGTGCAGGGAGAGCACTTCATAGAGCTGTTTCTCGAGGCTGTGCAGCGGGTTGAGGGAAACCATCGGCTCCTGGAAGATCATCGCGATTTTGTTGCCGCGAATACCGCGCAGGGTATGTTCGTCGGCATGCAGCAGCGAGCTGCCGTGAAACAGAATATCCCCTTGCGGGTAGCTCACCGGTGGGGACGGCAACAGGCGCAGGATGGAGAGTGCCGAAACGCTCTTGCCTGAACCCGACTCGCCCACCAGGGCCAGCGTTTCCCCGGTCTGGATCTGCAGCGACAGGTCGGTGACCACGGTGCGCGTCTCGTCCTGCTTAGAAAAAGCAATCGACAGGTTATCAATACTGAGAAGAGGCTGGGTCATTTTATACCGCCTTGTTCGGATCGAAGGCATCGCGCACGGCTTCGCCAATAAAAATCAGCAGCGACAGCAGCACGGCCACGGAAAGAAAGGCGGCGATGCCTAACCACGGCGCCTGCAGGTTGTTCTTACCCTGCAGCAGCAGTTCGCCGAGCGACGGGGAACCCAGCGGTAGCCCGAAACCAAGAAAATCCAGCGAGGTGAGGGTGGTGATGGAGCTGCACAGAATAAACGGCAGGAAGGTGAGCGTTGCCACGACCGCGTTGGGCAGCATGTGGCGGAAGATGATCCCCCGGTCGCTCACGCCAAGCGCCTGCGCGGCGCGAATGTAGTCGAAATTGCGGGTGCGCAGGAACTCCGCGCGCACCACGCCCACCAGCGCCATCCAGCCGAACAGGACGGTGATGCCTAACAGCCACCAGAAGCCGGGCTGCACCACGCTGGAAAGCAGGATAATCAGAAACAGCGTTGGCATGCCTGACCAGACTTCAATAACCCGCTGGCCCCACAGGTCGATTTTCCCGCCGTAGTAGCCCTGAACGGCGCCCGCCACGACGCCCATTACGCTTGAGAAGATCGTCAGCATCAGCCCAAAGAGAAGAGAAATTCGCGTGCCATACAGGATGCGCGCCAGCACGTCCCCGCCGTTAGCATCCGTTCCCAGCCAGTTTTGCGCGGAGGGCGGGGAAGGGAAGGGCGTCGTGGTGGCGAAGTTAATGCTGTTTGCGCCAAAGCGTACCGGCGCCCAGAGCGCCCAGCCGTGCTGCTCAATCTGCTGGCGAAGCCACGGATCCTGATACTCCGCCGGTGTCGCAAACGGGCCGCCAAAGTCGCTTTCGCTGTAACTGGCGATAACCGGCACGTACCAGCGGTCGTTAAAATGCACCAGCAACGGCTTGTCGTTGGCGATCAGCTCCGAACACATGCTTAAGGCAAACAGCACGGCAAAAATCCACAGCGACCAGTAGCCGCGGCGGTTGTGGCGAAAGCGGGCCCAGCGGGCCTGGTTGACGGGGCTTAAACGCGGCATCAGCGGCCCTCAAAATCAATTCGGGGATCGACCAGCGTATAGCTGATATCACTGATGATATTCAGCAGCAGGCCAATCAGAGTGAAAATATAAAGTGTGCCAAACATCACCGGATAATCGCGCGAAACGGTAGCCTCATAGCCCAGCAGCCCCAGGCCGTTGAGCGAGAACATCACCTCTATCAGCAGCGAGCCGGTAAAAAACATGCCGATGAACGTGGCCGGAAATCCGGCGATCACCAGCAGCATGGCGTTGCGGAACACGTGTTTCCACATGATCTGCTTCTCGCTTACGCCCTTGGCGCGGGCAGTCACGACGTACTGCTTACGAATTTCATCGAGAAAGGCGTTTTTGGTCAACATGGTCAGGGCCGCAAACCCGCCAATGACCGTGGCCAGCACCGGCAGCGTGATATGCCAGAGATAGTCGGTGATTTTCTGATACCACGGCAGGGAGCTGAAATCGGCGGAGACCAGCCCCCGCAGCGGGAAGAGGTCGAAATAGCTTCCCCCGGCAAAAAAGACAATCAGCAGGACGGCAAACAGAAACGCCGGGATGGCGTAGCCGATGATGATGAACGTGCTGCTCCAGATATCAAACCGGCTGCCGTTATACACCGCTTTGCGGATCCCAAGCGGTATAGAGACCAGATAGATAATCAGCGTTCCCCACAGCCCCAGCGTTATCGAAACCGGCAGGCTTTGCTTGATCAACGTTAACACTGACGCACTGCGAAACAGGCTGTCGCCAAAATCAAAGCGGATGTAATCCCAGAGCATCTTGAAATAGCGCTCGTGAATCGGTTTGTCAAAGCCGTAGCGGTGGGTGATCTCGGCGATCACCTCCGGATCCAGCCCGCGTCCGCCGCGATAATGGCTTTCGCTGATATTCCCTACGCCGGTTCGCGCATGGCTCGCGCCCATCCCTTCACCGCCGCCGCCGGGCATGCCGCCGCCGCCGGGCATGCCGCCGCTGTTGCCAAATTCAATGGCGGCAATCGCCTGATCGACCGGGCCGCCGGGGGCGATTTGCACGATAAAAAAGTTAATCGTGATGATGGCCCACAGGGTGGGGATGACCAGCAGGAGACGACGGAGAAGATAGGCACCCATGATGATTCCTTATCGCCGCTCAGCGGGAAGTCTGGCGGCTTTGTTAACGTCATACCACCAGGTATCAAAGCCCAGGGAGTAGACAGGGCGCACGGCAGGCACGGAGAACTTGTCCCAGCGCGCAAGGCGATCTTCGCCCATATACCACATCGGCAGCATGTAGTAGTTCCAGGTCAGGACCCTGTCGAGGGCGCGCCCGAGCGGCAGGAGCTTTTCTTTATCCCCCTGCGCCGCCACTATTTTCGCAATCAGCGCGTCAATCGCCGGGCTTTTTACACCTGGCGCATTGTATGAGGAGTCAACGTAGCTGGAGGCCCAGGATATTTGCAGGTCGGAGCTGGGCCACGGCTGCGCGGGCCACAGGCGCTGCATCATGTCGTAATCACGGCTGCGCATGCGGCTGGTGATCTGCGCGTTATCGACCTGGCGAATGTTCATTGTCACGCCCAGCCGCTCAAGGTTGTGCTTAAACGGCAGTACCCACTGATCGTTGCCCCCGGACGAGAGCAGCAGCTCAAAGCTGAGAGGCTTACCCGTTTTGGCATCCACACGCTTTTGATTTTTCAGGTGCCAGCCCGCGTCATCCAGCAGTTTGCTGGCTTTCAGCAGGTTGTCGCGGTCGTAACCGTCACCGTTCGACGCGGGCGGCTGAAACACGGTGGTGAACACCTGCGGCGGCAGCTCCGCTTTCAGCGGCGCCAGCAGAGCCAGCTCGTCGGCTTTCGGGTAATCGCGCGCGGCGTATTCGGTGTTCTGAAAATAGCTGTTCGCACGGCTGTAAGCCCCGTAAAACAGCGCTTTGTTCATCCACTCAAAATCAAAGGCCAGGGAAATGGCTTCGCGCACCCGGCGGTCATTAAATACCGGACGCTGAATATTAAACGCCAGCCAGCGGGTGTCCTGGGCAGACTCATTTTTGTGCTCGTCTTTGACGATATAGCCTTTGGCGAAATTTTTGCCGATATAGCGGGTCGCCCAGTTTTTGGCGCTGCTCTCGACGCGTAAATCGAAAGCGCCGGCTTTGAACGCTTCAAACGCCACGTTATCGTCGAGGTAGTAATCATAGCGAAGGGTGTCGAAATTCCAGCGCCCGCGGTTTACCGGCAGGTCTGCCGCCCAGTAGTCTTTCACGCGAGAGTAAACGACATATTGCCCCATGCGCCAGTCGGTGATGCGGTATGGGCCGCCTGCCAGCGGCGGCGTGGAAAGCGGGTCGCTTAGCTTATGATTTTTCCAGAACGATTCAGGCATCACCGGCAGCGAGAACAGGCTAAGCATGTTCTCTTTGTTCGGTTCGCTCAGCTCGATGCGCACGGTGAGCGGCGCAATGGCTCTGACGGAAGCCCCTTTATACACGATGCGGAACTGGGGGACGCCTTCGGTCATGAATTTATGAAAGGTGAACGCGACGTCGCTGGCCTTCACCGGCGTACCGTCGTGAAAACGCGCCCGCGGGTTCAGCGAGATTTCCGCCCAGGCGAAGTTATCGGCGTAACGCACGTTCTCGGCAATCAGCGGATAATAGCTGCCGGGCTCATCATCCGACGTGACGAAGAGCGTATCGTAAAGCGATTCCGTTCGCGCGGCCGCCACGCCGCGCAGGGCGAAGCGGTTGAAGTTGTCGAATGTTCCCGTGGCGGAAAGCGTGACCTTTCTGCCCTTCGGCGCGGCAGGGTTAACGTAATCGAAGTGCGTAAAATTGACCGCATATTTCGGCTCGCCAATCACCGCGAAGGCGATATTTTCTTTGATGGCCTGCGCCTGGCTGGACAGGCTCGTTAGTGCCAACATCAGCAACATGAAGCGCATAAGCATCTCGCGGCGGCTCCCTCTTTTACAGACCGGCTCGGTTAAGCTGAATAATAAGTGACGTCACGGGCAATGTGAAATTAATCACCCTCGGGCGAAATATCAGGCCGCCATTCGCGGAACTGCGCCAGCGGCATCGGGCGGCTAATCCAGTATCCCTGCAGGAAATTAACGCCGTGTTCGCGCAGCCAGGCGGCCTGTTCCGGCGTTTCCACCCCTTCGGCGACGGTCGACATATTCAGTCGTCTTGCCAGCGTCAGGACGGCGTCCAGCACCGGCGACGTCACGGTCTCGGTGCCAATCGCATTAACAAAACCGCGGTCAATCTTGAGGTAGTCCATGGTGAAATGCTCAAGATAAATCAGCGCGCTGTGGCCGGTGCCAAAATCATCAATGGCTATCTCAAACCCTTCGTTGTGCAGCCATTCGAAAAGGCTGTTGGCTTCCCGATGATTGAGCATGTCGCGCTCGGTAATTTCCAGCACGATCTGGAAGTAATCCTGCGGCAGTAGCGCTTTGAAGGTGCGCATATCGTCTTTGAAGCTTTCCGCATGCAGATGCCCCGGCGCAATGTTGATGCCCACCTTTGCTCCCGGAGGTAACAGAGTTTGTAACACGGGGGCATCGTGAATGATAAGGTCGAAGAGATGCAGCGTCAGCGGGACAATCAGCTTCTGCGCTTCGGCAAAGTTGATAAACGCGTCCGGCGGAATTTCCCCCATCGTCGGGTGTTTCCAGCGCATCAGCACTTCAAGCCCGGTCATCTGGAGCGATTTAGCATCGACGACGGGCTGATAAACCACGTAAAACTGACCGCGCTTAATCGCGCTTAAAATCTCTTTACCCGGGTTGAGGCGAATGCTGAGGATATAGTAGTTGAGCGATCCGGCACAAATGCCGCATACCAGCCCGAAGAACAGGGCGTAGAGAATTTCATCGCTGGTCCATGCGTCAGCATACAGGTTGATGGTCAGGGGCACGTCTTTCAGCGTCGCGGTACGGGCCGGCGTTTCATGCAGGTCATGCGCAAGGACCAGCGTGCTGGACCGCGTTGACAGCGCATGGTCGCCAATAATTATGGCAATGCCGGCAAATTCGTCCTGGCGCGCGGTGTAGAGCAGGTAAGGCGTCAGATTGAGGTTCACCGAGGTAAACACGCCGCCGTCCTTCACTAGCGGGTTACGGTACCAGATGGCAATCGCGGGCTTGTTGGGCAACATGGGGGTGCCGGGAAGTAACGCCATATCAATCTGTTTGTCGATGTGCAGCTCGGGGATCAGCTCCTCCATGGGGACATTCATCGGCCCCGTGGCAGAAGAGCAGAACGCCATTTTGTCTCTGACCAGCAGGAATGCGCGAACGTTAACGCTAAAGGCAGCGCGCGAGGTAAGTTCCTGATTGACGTCGTGGCAGTTGTTTAACGTGAGCGGCTGGAGCACATCGATAGAATTTTTTAACTCATCGAAGTAGTTCTCCATATAGATGCTCACATCGTGGATCAGGGTGTCGAATTTGACTTCCCGCTTGTGGTAGCTCCAGAAAAATTGCAACGAACCCAGGAGCAGGGCGGCGATCAGGCCTGTGATGATGCTGAGGATCAGTATTTTGCGATTGCTGGAGAAATAGCGGGTGAACATAGACGTCGTGATTCCTGAAATGCCGCTGGATGTATTCAGTGTAACGGGCAAAAAAAAACACTGCCGAAGCAGTGCTTTTTTTCATCATATCGTCAGCCAAGGGATAACCAACGATACAATAGTCATATTAACTGCGGGTCAGTACGCGGCGTGCTTCGTTGTAGCGCTTCTTCCAGTACGGTTCATTCATGCTGGAAATGGTCACACCGCTGCTGGTGGAGGCATGTACAAACTGGTCATTACCAATGTAGATGCCAACATGTCGACCTGTAGAACCGGCACGGAACAGGACTAAATCACCGGTGCGCAGTTTGGTACGTGAAATCGACTTGCCCATCTCCTGCTGTTCATAGGTTGAACGCGGAAGATCTAACCCAAATTGCTCACGGAACGTACGCTGTACAAAACCGGAACAATCAATACCTGTTTTTGTGCTGCCACCAAGGCGATAGCGCACGCCTTTCCAGTCAGCATACTGGTCCATAATGCGGGACTTCACGTCCAGATTACGTACCATATTTTCAAATTCATCCTGAGAGGCTTGCAGTGACGAGGAATCTTCCATTCCCACAACACGCGTCTCAGGATGCATATTCTTTGCGGTGTTCGATGTACTACATGCAGACAACAGTACCGCGACTGCTATCGCCGGGATCCCCCGTAAGATATATCTCAGAAACGGTTGAGATTTGACCATTTTGTTTATTATCCCTTGAAGTCCTTAACGACAAATATCGTTATAAAAATGCCAAACGTGACGAGACTAATTATCTGTTCACATTGAGACAATTCTTTCTGGTCACATTTGTGGCACAGCGCACAAAATTATTCGCCAGTGAAATAATTATCTCTATGGGGCAAAACGAGTTCGAGATTAACCGATTGCCTGGGGTATTGCGAGAAAAAAAAGCCTTTTTTTTATAAGAAAATGTGATACAGAAAGTAAAAACATAGAATTGCTCAAAATAGCGACGGATCCGCTGCGCCAGTATGCAATTGCTTCATTTTTATCATGAATATGATGACGAGAATATGACAGTGGGGAAAGATCGCGGCGAGAATGCTATCAGGGATCATGTCGATCCCTGATAGCTCACGTTAATTTAGGTTAGTTATTTGTTTAATTGTTGTTGCGCTCTTCTGGGAAGATAGCGATCGAACAGCGCTATTATCCTGTCGCTCAGTGGGGTCATCAAACACCACGGCAGCGCAATCAGCGCCACGGAGAGCGAACCGACGGCAATATCGGTAAACCAGTGAGCGCCAATCATTACGCGCGGGAAGGCAAAAACCACAAAAATAATCAGGGCTATGGCAAAGGCTTTTCTGCCGAAATAGCGAAGCATAATTGCGGAAAAAATAAGCAGCATCATGCCGTGATCGCCGGGGAAACTGTCCTTCGACGCATCTTTTGTTGGAATATGCAGCAGTTCGCTGACGCGATAAATATCAGTGAAGAATAGCGTTGGGCTCGAACGCTTAACCGGAATAATCGCAGTTGCCAGCTGGTTAATGACAACGGCAAACAGCAGCATCACCAGACCGATAATGAGAATACGCCGACGCCCGGCTTTATCCTCTTTCAGCCAGAAAGAGAGCATCAGGCAGCCCATGGCCAGCAGCGAGAAGCCGTCGAAGGCGCGGTTGTTGGTAATTGCCACCAGCCACAGGAACGCGTTGCTCTTCACCAGCTCCTGGTTGAAGAAGTGAAAAATGGCAGAATCCAGCGGGAACCAGAAACCATGATCCGCCGGGATATACCAGGAGAAGAAAAGCGCCAGACCGGCGACATTAAGCAGTAATATCAGGGGAAATCGAGTTGTCATAACGTTCTGCATAGAGTGAAAACTGGGGCAACGTTAGCCGCCCGAACTTAAACGAATCCTCAACAGGCTGGACTGGAGGGCATTCCAGTCGGCGTTAACCGCACTAATTAACTCTATTCGGCTGTCAGGCGGCGCCACATTCTGCGTTTCAATAAAGAAATCGTCACCCTGACGGTTGATCCGCACCAGCCCGTCTGGCGTGCGCATGATCCCTTTCACGCGATCGACGGGAGCAAGTCGGGCCCACTCCAGGATCCCGATGGTGTCGAAAACGGTTTCAGCATCAAATATCCATCCGCAGGCCTGATATCCCTGGCCGCTGTTCAGGTTACGACGCCAGCGCTGATGTTCCGGCAGGCTGAGAGCGGCTAAACCCTGCTTAACCGGATGACTGTGCGAATGATCCGCGCTGGCAGGCAACTCGGTGAGGTTCAGACGAGGAAGGTCAAGCAGGGCGCTATCAATATTCCCCTGGGTGGTCTGCACCCGCGTGCGGTTGCCGCCGACATGTTGCCACCACGCGTCCAGCGCGGCCTGGCTTTCAGCCGTGGCGCGATCTGCTTTATTCGCGACAATAACGTCAGCCGAGGCGAGCTGATCGCGGAAATTCTCATTGGCCACCGCCTTGTCATTCAGAAGCTGACGCGGATCGAGCAGGCACAGGGTGGCGCGCAGGTCGATCCACGGCTCGTAAACCGGGGCGGTCAGTAAATCGAGGATCTGCTTCGGATGGCCCAGCCCGGTGGGCTCAATCAGCAGGCGGTCGGGTTTGCCCTGACGCAGCAGCGTATTGAGCCCGACCTGCATCGGCAGGCCATTGACGCAGCACATGCACCCGCCGGGGATCTCTTTAATCATCGCGCCGCTGGATGACAGTAACGCGCCGTCAATGCCTACCTCGCCAAATTCATTGACCAGCACGGCCCATTTCTCGGCAGGATCTTTATTCGCCAGCAGGTGGAGAATTGAGGTGGTTTTACCGCTGCCGAGAAAACCGGTGATGAGGTTGGTTTTGGTCACGTGCGCTCCAGATGAGGATTGTGATGCTATAACACTAATCTCTCTATCCTGGCGAAAAACGTGACCGGTGAGAAGGGGGAGGGCGAACGGAGGCTTCATCCGTTCGCGTTAAGCGCAATAATCGTTAAATATTTAACGTTTCGATAACAGCCTGACGCGCGCCGTGGCGGGTGATGCGCTGGTATGCCTGGCTGATAGCCTCCACAAACGCGCTGTTTTGCGCGAGATCGTGACCAAAGACCTCGCTCAGCCCCAGCAGGGCGTTTACGCGGTCGGCGTCGCTGCTGGCATTGACCATGGTGCGAATTTTATCGCTGAGGGGATCGCGAACATCAATCGCGTTGCCACGGTCGTCGGTACCGCTGACGTAGCGTATCCAGCCGGCCACGCCCAGAGCCAGCAGCGACCACGGTGTTTTTCGCTCGAGATGAACGCGGGTCCCGTCCAGCATTCTTTGTGGAAGCTTCTGGCTACCGTCCATCGCGATTTG
The DNA here is from genome assembly GCF_014930495.1 of Enterobacter cloacae complex sp. S3. NCBI lineage: Bacteria > Pseudomonadati > Pseudomonadota > Gammaproteobacteria > Enterobacterales > Enterobacteriaceae > Enterobacter > Enterobacter cloacae complex sp. S3. The sequence goes on from NZ_JADBRD010000022.1 coordinate 137,815, forward strand.
CCAGGTCCGATGCTGAAGTGCCGGGTTGGCAAAGCGCTCGAGCAGGCTATCGGCGTAGGCGGTGAGGTCGACATCCTTAATGCGTAATGTGGGCGCCTGCTCGTCCAGCATCAGCCGACGGGCGGCTTCACGGAATGCAGCGTCCTCCATGCATTCATTAATATGGGCGTAGCCCGCGAGGTACCCCAGATACGCCAGGAAAGAGTGGCTGCCGTTGAGCATGCGCAATTTCATCTGCTCCCACGGCAGAACATCCTGCACCATCTGAACGCCCGCGACTTCCCACTCCGGACGGCCGGCAACAAAATTATCTTCCACCACCCACTGAATAAACGGTTCACAGCTGATGGCGCACGGATCTTCAACGCCGAGCGCGTCGGTGATTTCCGCCAGCGAGGCGTCCGTCGCGGCGGGAACAATTCTGTCGACCATCGTCCCCGGGAAGCTCACGTGGCTGTCAATCCATTCAGACAGCGCTGCGGAACGCTTTTGCGCCATGCCCAGCACCGCGTTTTTCACCACGTGCCCGTTATCAGGGATATTGTCGCAGGAGAGCACGGTAAACGCAGGCAAGCCGCGCTCGTGGCGGCGGTGAAGCGCTTCGACCAGGATCCCGGGTGCGGAATGTGGCTCTGAGGGGTTTTCAAGGTCATGGATTATTCGGGCGTTGTGCAGATCGAGTTTCCCGGTCGCGGGATCTATGCAATAGCCTTTCTCCGTGATGGTGAGCGACACAATTGCGACCTGAGGCTCGCAAAATTTCTCAATAATGGCGGGCAGAGAGTCCAGCTTTGCGTTAAGGCATTCATGGACGGCACCGACGATAATCGCCTCATTGCCTTCCGCCCCTTTCTCCAGCACGGTGAACAGGTGATCCTGCGCGCGCAGCTGGCTCATCAGCACGTCGCCGCTGAAAAGGCTAATCTCACAAATACCCCAGTCGCCGCCTTTTTCATTAAGCACCCGGTTTGTTAACAATGCCTGGTGCGCACGGTGAAACGCGCCAAAGCCAAAATGGACGATGCGGGAGCGCAGTTGCTGACGATCGTAGCGCGGCTGCTGAACCTGGGCAGGAAGGGCGGTGGAGGCAATTGTCTTCATGAGATACACACCTGATTAACCATTAATTAACAATGCCAGTGTAAAGTTATATGACAGCAAATAAAATTGGTGAGCCGTAAATATCCCCGTTCTGTGAGTTTGATCAATCAATGTGTGGCGGTATGTTGACCCTTAGCGGTAAACATGTATGGTAGTCGTCATTGCAGTAACGCATATTGGTATAACAACTTAAGAGGGTGAGGCAATGGAACAAACCTGGCGTTGGTACGGGCCGAACGATCCGGTTTCTCTTGATGATGTGCGCCAGGCAGGCGCAACGGGTGTCGTCACGGCGCTGCATCATATTCCAAACGGTCAGGTATGGCCGGTAGAGGAAATTCAACAGCGTCAGGCGCTGCTGGCGGAGAAGGGGTTAACCTGGTCTGTAGTAGAGAGCATCCCGGTTCACGAAGACATCAAAACCCATTCCGGGGACTACCAGACCTGGATTGCTAACTATCAGCAGAGCATTCGCAACCTGGCGGCCTGCGGCATTGATACGGTTTGCTATAACTTCATGCCTATCCTCGACTGGACGCGTACCGACCTTGAATATCAGATGCCGGACGGCTCGAAAGCCCTGCGTTTCGACCAAATCGCCTTTGCGGCGTTTGAGCTGCACATTCTGAAACGCTCCGGCGCCGAAGCGGATTACACCGCGGAAGAGCAGCAGCAGGCGCTCGCGTGGTTTAACGCCGCCAGTGACGCAGACATCGAAAAGCTGACCCGTAATATTATTGCGGGCCTGCCGGGGGCGGAAGAGGGGTATACGCTGGATCAGTTCCGCGCGCGCCTGGCGGAATACGGCGATATTGATAAGCAGCAGCTGCGTGAAAACATGGCGTACTTCCTGCGCGCTATCGTGCCGGTTGCTGAAGAGGCAGGCGTACGCCTCGCGGTACACCCGGACGATCCACCGCGTCCTATCCTCGGCCTGCCGCGCATTGTTTCCACTATTGAAGATATGCAGTGGCTGAAAGAGACGGTAAACAGCATCTATAACGGCTTTACTATGTGTACCGGCTCCTACGGCGTGCGTGCGGATAACGACCTGGTGCGGATGATTGAAACCTTTGGCGATCGCATTCACTTTACGCACTTGCGTGCGACCTGCCGTGAGGATAATCCAAAAACCTTCCACGAGGCGGCGCACCTGGGCGGCGATGTGAACATGGTAGCGGTGGTAGACGCCATTCTGGCGGAAGAGGCGCGTCGCAAGCAGGCGGGCGATGTGCGTCCTATCCCGTTCCGTCCGGATCACGGCCACCAGATGCTGGACGATCTGCGTAAGAAAACCAACCCGGGCTATTCGGCGATTGGCCGTCTTAAAGGGATGGCGGAAGTGCGCGGCGTTGAGCTGGCGCTGAAGATGACGAAGTATCCGGAGCTTCTGTAAGCGCTGTTGCCCGGTGGCGCTACGCTTACCGGGCCTATAAAAAACCGGCCTGAGAGCCGGTTTTTGTGTTTTTGTCGGTCGGTTAAGGCAAAGCCGCCACCCGACAAACGCCACAATCAGTCGGCGCGACCCATATAGCGTTTTTCTTCGATATGGATGCGGATCTTCTCGCCAGCGGAGAGGTATTCCGGCACCTGCACAACCAGGCCGGTGGTCAGGGTAGCCGGTTTGTTGCGCGCGCTTGCGGATGCGCCTTTGATGCCGGGTGCGGTTTCCACGATTTCCAGATCGACGGTCTGAGGCAGCTCCAGCGCCAGCAGCACGCCGTCCCAGGTCAGGACCTGCATATCAGGCATGCCGCCTTCAGGAATGAACAGCAGCTCTTCTTCAATCTGATCTTTGGTGAAGATGTACGGGGTGTAATCTTCTTTGTCCATGAACACGTATTCGTTGCCGTCGATGTAGGAGAAATCAACGTAGCGACGGGTCAGGGTCACGGTATCGACGATATCGTCACCTTTAAAGCGCTCTTCCACCTTCAGGCCGGTACGCACATCGGCGAAACGCATTTTGTACAGCGTTGCTGCACCACGGGCGCTGGGTGCCTGAATGTCGATATCTTTCACAATCAGCAGTTTGCCGTTGTAATTCAGCACCATACCTTTCTTAATTTCGTTCGCTCTTGGCATTGCAGTAATCCTGTTTACGGGAGGTAAAAAATATCGCGCCAAATTACTCGCGCGCGGCCTTTCAGGCAAGAGGAATTCGTGGCTTTTGCTATCAATACGCAAAAGGTGTTACTGTGCGCGCGATGCCCGACTGCGCGGGCGATCGTCAGCGAAAGAGAGCATTTATGGATTGCCGTCCCGATTGTGGCGCGTGCTGTACTGCACCGTCCATTTCAAGCCCCATTCCAGGAATGCCGGAGGGCAAGCCTGCCAATACCCGCTGCGTTCAGCTCTCGGAAACGAATCTGTGCATGATCTTTGGCTCGCCGATGCGCCCGAAAGTCTGCTCCGGGCTTCAGCCCACGGCAGAAATGTGTGGCAGCACGCGAGGGCAGGCGATGACGTACCTTCTTGAGCTGGAAGCGCTCACCGCGCCCTAAACGTCTTTAATCCTCGCCAGACAGCCGATCGTCAGCGAGCACATCACCAGCGCAATCCAGAACACCGTGTGATAGTTCCAGATTTCTGCAACGACACCGGCCATTGAGCCCGCGATAATCCAGCCCACGCGGGTGGTATTAGTATAAAGGGTGGTGGCAGAGCCTGCCTGGCCCGGCATCAGATCCTGGAAATAGAGCATGCCTATCCCGGCGAGAATGCCTATATAAATGGCGTTCAGCAACTGTAAAGCCAGCAACTGTTAACACCAAGCTGTAATG